>NZ_CP026104.1:300000-442481 GCF_002902945.1 Paraburkholderia caribensis | reverse complement strand
GCTCTCTCCGATAGCTTTCGGGATTCTAGAAGCTAAAAGTCATGCTGGCAACTTAACCGATACTGACTTTACTCAAGCCATTGACTGCTCTTCCCCATAAACCCTGACTTGTCCGGTGCCTTTTGAGGGAAACGAAAGGTCGTGTTTTATGGGGAACGCGTCGGCGAGGCCGAAAGGTCATGGTTTATGGGGAGCTTTCTGGGGTACGCCGTCTCGAAGGTCATGGTTTGTGGGTCGCTTGAAAATGTGCCTTCGTTACTCCTGAGAAGTCGGGGTTTATGGGGGTGGCGAGGTGATGGGGGCCTATTTGGAGGGCGAATTGACCAACATTGCTCGCGTGCGTTTGGATGATCGCGCAATGCTCGAAGGTCATGGTTTATGGGGAGGCACTACCCTCTTCCCCACGGACCCCCACCTTTGCCCCATAAACCATGACCGCAGGAGTTCGAGCGCGAAAATTAGCGAGATAAATCAATTATCTATGGGCGTACGGGTGATGCCCCCATAGACCCTGACCTAATCCCATAAACCCTAACCTGTCGTCCCATGGAGGATGACCGAAGATTGGCGGTTTACCCCACAAAGCCTGACCTATCGCCCCATAAAACCTGACCTAATAGCCAGCAAGCCCTTACCAGATAAGGCTCGCGCGTACGTAAACGTTTTTAAAGTCTTTGTTTCTTAAAGGAACAACAAACAGTGTTGTTGTCCTTGAAAGCAGAAGACCTAGTTGAAACCGACGTGAGGGCGGTTGTTCGAGGTTCCCAGCTGACGTAAGGTGATTTCTATGAATATCAGGGAGGGGCCCGGCCAATAAGGCTCTCGGCAAGTGACACAAGCACAAATATCTTGCACTTCAAACGGTTAACCAATAAGCTTCCGCAAAATTCAACATCCATTGCGGTTTTCAGCTCTAAGTGTTGAATCGCACATGTGACAGGCGACGTTACATCGCTAAGGGAGCCATTGATGAACACAGCAGTTCGGCGGGCTGAAAAGCCGCAGATGTCCATAAAACTGAAGCACGCGCCTAAGCCAATGCCGCTCAGCGCTATCAAGGCTATCGCAGAGAATGCCAGCGGCATGCTCGTCGACGTTCGAGAAAGCATGCTGGCGCCCCACCCTCGCAAGAATCCTCCCACTTTTACGACAGCTCAGGTTGGTGATCTGTGTCGAATCGACAGACAACGGATGCATTATTTGTCACGAACCGAATCCGATCTACCTCAAGGTACGCTCCGACACAGTCGCAGCAGAGAATTTACCCTTTCCGAGGCGCGAGTTTGGATTGATCGCATCGGTCCGTATTCGAAGCGTCCAGCGGGGATAAAGGGTAAGAAAATTGCGATCGGTAACTTCAAAGGCGGGGTTAGCAAGACCACAACCGCTATGACGTTGGCGCAGGGCCTGTCGTTATTCGGCCGCAAAGTTCTTTTAGTTGACCTTGACCCACAGGCGTCACTGTCGGCGCTACATGGAATTCTTGCCGACAGCGAGGTATCTGATGAGGACACGGTACTGCCGTTGATATACGGTGATGAAGAGGATCTTCAGTATGCGGTGCAGTCGACGTATTGGGACGGGGTAGACCTTGTGCCGGCGAGTGCCGCACTGTTTGGTGCAGAGTTTTTCCTTCCATTCAAACAGTCTAAGGATCAGTCATTCCAATTCTGGAATGTTCTGAACAAGGGGCTTGAGCCGCTATTAAGCGACTACGACGTCGTCATCATCGATACGCCTCCTGCCCTTTCCTATCTGACGATTAATGCCTTCATGGCGGCCGACGGACTGATTGTCCCTACACCACCAAGTGCCTTGGATTATGCATCGTCGACGCAATTTTGGAACTTGTTTTCGGACCTTTCCGAAAGCATGCAACAAGTTGCTCCTGAACTCGTCAAGAGCTTCGATTTCATTCACGTGCTCTTAGCGAAAGTGGACCAGAGTCAAGCGGCCACGCCAATCGTTCGAGACTGGATTAACAAGACCTATGAGGGTCTCGTACTTCCAATCGAAATTCCTACGACGGCGGTTACCCAAACAGCCGCAGCGGAATTTGGCACGGTGTACGACATATCTCGGTACCAAGGAAGCCTTAAAACTTATCAGCGCGCACGCGAGGCATACGATCGATTTGCGGAGATCGTTGACCAGCAACTTGTTGCACTATGGCACGCAAATCAGGAGGCAGAATGAGTATCAAAGACCGTCTTGCCGCAAAGGCTGCAACGATTGGAACGTCGCCGCGCCCTCAAAAGAGTAATGACGACACTCCGGGCCGTCCGAAGACGGCTCCTGGCCAATTGATGGCGTCCCTTCCATTGCTGGCGGAAAAGGAAAAGGAGCTTCAGGCTGCCATCAAGCGTATCGAAGAATTGGAGGCCGGCGGGACAAAAGATTCGGAAGAAGTTGAGATTTCGACACTAATCGAAGTCCCAGGTCGTCGACGCGTTTTGTCGCAGCAAGAGTATGCGGAACTGCGTGCGAATCTCGAAGCAAATCCCCTCGTTCACCCGATCGTTTATCGGCCGCTGGGGGACGGGCGCAACGAGATAATTTCCGGGAGTAACCGGGTCGCGATCTACCGTGATGATCTGGGACGGACGAAAATTCGCGGTGTTCCCTTTGTGGGCACTGACGCCGAGGTCGAGCTTGGAGCAGCGTTCTCGAATCTGCTCGCACCGTCGCTTCCTGATTTCGAGAAATATCGGCAATTTCAACGAATCCAGCAAAATTTGGGGCTCACTCAGGCTGACATCATTCGCGCTTCCGGTCTCGCACAAAGTCACGTTGCCCGGATACTTTCTTTCGACAATCTTCCTGCGGCCGCGAAGGAGTTGATTGCATCGAAGCCGCACAGGCTAGGGGGGACTGCCGCTGCGAAGTTCGCGGCTTTGGCACAGCAGGGACACGAACTTAAAGTTACAGAGGCGATTAAGACGCTTGTCGATTCCGAAGAGATGACGCAAGAGCGAGCTTTGAGTTTGGCGACACCTGCGCGCCCGAAGGGGCCTCAGTCGGTTGCCACAACGATCACTATCGGAAAGAGGAAGTTCTGTGATGTGTCGATCCGCAGTGGTGTCATCGGGCTGCGTTTCGCTGGGAAAGATGGGGATGCCAAGGCTGCGGAGTGGGGTGAACGGATAGCGCAATTCATTCGGAAGGAGCTGGACGCGGAAGAAAAATCAGCATCCAATTTGGATTTCGAATAATTTCAATCACTTAGCTCGAATGGGGAAAGCTTCGACGATTCATCCAATTTGGAAATCTATAAAAATCATATAGTTACAAAAATGGTCGCCAGAGTAGAGGCGATAATGTGCGCACCGGCAAACGTCTCTGAATGAAAAGCGGCCCCGTCAACAAACTGACGGGGCCGTTTTCATTCCTGGCCCGCTTCCTCCTGACAAGTCACTCGTAATTTCACTGCGGGAATGCCTTTCCGCAACCATTGCGGTCACCCGCGACAGAAAGATGTGCGAGTTAGTCGCTGCCGGCTTGCTCGACGGTTGTTATACGGTCATGTCCCCTTTAAAAGGCGATTGTGCGCGGCGAGGAGGGGGCCGGACTTGATCACGGGCATGCCCGCCGGCCTCGTCGATCTTGCTGCAAAGGTCCTGATCGAAAAGACGGATTGAGGTTCGAGAAACGTCTCAGGCGTCGTGCTCTTGCGCGTTTCAAGGGTTCACATCGTCCATACGACTGCGCAGTCGCGAATGCGGTTACGGGCTGCAAAGGCGCGATCACTACGCTGTTGCTGTCAGGTACGTTTGGCCACACGCCAACGGCGGTTCGACTTCACAAGCGGCTGCGCGAACTGGGCCGCAATGAGGTCCACGTCGTTGTCAGGTCGTACAACGAGCACAGCGATGGGTGCTGACGCGGGCCCGATTACGACAGCGGCGTCGGGTGTCTCGTCAAGGGGCGGCCCCCACTCCATAGTGAGTGCAGTGAATATTCGCTCCGAATGACACGCAACCGCATCGGCAGCCAAAATAGTGAGGGGGTCTTCCGTTGAGCGACCGTTGCCGTATAGACTCAGGAAACCAAGCAACACCGAATGAGTTCCTAGAGAGGGCACTTTGAGATACTGCAGAAGGCTTACTCGCACGAGTAAAGTGACTGCCGAAGCATGAGCCGAGAGGGCTGAGAAACCTCGTGGCGAAGTGCGCATTGAAAGGAGCAAGTTGAACTCGGACGGTCGAGGCGCTGCCATTCTCTTTCAACTGTCCGATAATCGCGGGCAGGGGGAACCGAGCTAGGAGCTTATATTCTGAAGTTGAGTCGACGAGTCCGATGCAACGCCTCGCGCCATAAAGTCTTTAGCCGGGGTCTAACTCAACCCCAGTACGAAGGCCCCGTGAGGAGAGGCGAGTGATTTGCTGAATGTTGGCGCGAAAAGTCATGGTTTGTGGGACGACGTGTAAGCGCGCAGTTGCATTCGGTCAATGGCCCGCCAAGCAAGGCTCGAAAAGCAGTACCGCGACTTTGAGTAGCCGGAAAAGTCATGGTCTGTGGGGATGAGTCGCTCGTCGCGCGAACTGACACTTTAGTGACAGAAAACTGATAGTTCGCACCGGATCGGCGGCCCGGGCCCCCCTCCAACTGTCACTTAAGTGTCAGTTGTCTGATACTCTCGCGCGCGGGGCAGGAGGGTGCATGGTGGAAGCTGAGCAGCGCCGTCAGGCCGTGCGCGCCCATGCAAGCCCCGTGAGGTCCGCGCGGCGCAGCGGCTCATCGTCGACGTACTGCTGGAAAGTGCGGAGGTCGCCATGGCCCATTTGTCGAGCGCAGCGCGTGTCCTGTCCTTTACCCAGCGCCGCGCGCCAGCGCATTTGCGTACGAATGTCCCAGCCAATGCGTTGAAGAAGCGTTCAGTCGCTCGGCCTCGTCATGCCGCTGCTGCACGCGGGCGAACGCGATTGCATCTTCGCACAAGTTGCGCACTAGCTTCCGTACGGTCTTACGATCGCGCAGGCCTTTCCACTGACCCCATCGGAAACCCTGCCGCCGCCGCGCTCCATGCGGAAGACCGCACGGCCGGCAGCGAAAGCGCGAACTCGTCGCGCGGTACCCACCGCGCCTCTCACAAATCCGGGAACTCACATTTCAGTTGCGCGGGCAGGGGCTCGATGCGCACATTAGCCATCGGGCAGCGTACCGCCCGTGGTACGCAAGCCCGGTCAGTACGAACACGTCGACCGCAAACGTATCTCGCGCCGCAGACGTACGAACTTCACGGGTCGCGTCGGGACGGGCCGCAATGGCCGCACGGATCAAAGTCGTATGCTCGGGCGATAGAAAGCGGGACTGCTTTTCGGAACCGCGTCGACCGGCTGGATCAAGCCGGAATGAGTTGCAGGAAGCCGACGTCGCCTAGCCAGTCGAAGAGAGCGGTGACGATCTGCTGGGTTTGGCCCGATGAGCGGTCCGCGGACCCAAGCCAGCGACCGACGACTTCTTCGTCGAGGTCGTTTTCGACGTCCAACGTGTCCTCGCACAGCGGGAGCTTCACGATTTGGTGATTCATCGCTGAGTCATATCAGAATCGATTCAACAATGTGGAGCCGTGATGTCAAAGGCCCTACACCCAGTCTGTTTTCAACATTACCGGGCGGTAATGTCAAACCGTCCGTAGCTTGCTCCCGGCGCCCGTGAAACATCCGGTATCGAAAGCTAGCGTTTTTAGATCATTGATTTAGCGCATCTAATTCGAGTTGTTTGTCGGATGTTTCACGAAAATTAAAGGGCGTGGCGTATCGACGCCTCATCAGTGCGCCTCGCATGGCCGGATCACGCAATCATTCGCGAAGATGTAGTGATTGATACGTAATTTGTAAAATCCTTCCACCGTGGGGAGGGCGCAGCGAAGTTGTTGCGCCCCCGTTGCTGTCGTTTCCCTCGGCAACCACTTCGTCGAGTTTGTCGAAGACCGCGTGCGGGCCGGGCGCTACAACACGGCGAGCGACGTGGTTGGGGCCGACTTGCGCGTGCTGGAGGAACAGGGAGCCAAACTCGATGCCTTCCGCGTCGAACTGCAGAAGGGCGAGCGCACGGGCCCGTCCCTGCCGTTTGACTTCGACGCGTTTCTCGCACGCAAGAGAGAGTCTGCGCCGTGAAGCAGTTTGTTCTTTCGACGGTGGCCGAGCTGGACCCCGATGATATCTGGGACTCTTAGGCAGAAAACTGGTGGATCCGGCAGGCGGAGCGTTATATCCGCATGATCCAGGACACCATCATTGGATTGACTGATGGCACACGGCCAAGTCCGGCCGCCTTCCATGTCCGGTCTGGTTACCGCAGTGTGCTGGTCGGCACGCACATCTTGTTTTTCAAGGAGACCGATAACCTGGTCGACGTTATCCGGATTCTTCACCGGCGGATGGATCCCTCTCAGCCCTTGGGCGAGCACTAGCTTCTTTTTTCCACTCCACCCGCCGGGAAGACCAGAGCAACACATGATCGTCGTGTCATCGAAGCTGGACCGATGTGACGCTGATGAACGCGACAACGCGACAACGCGACAACGCGACAACGCGACAACGCGACAACGCGACAACGCGACAACGCGACAACGCGACAACGCGAGACGGATTGCCCGCGCACTGGCTCGTAAAAAGAGCCCGCTCGATAAGCGGGCTTGTGCGCATTGTTCGGGGGCACCGTGTTTTGCAGCGCTTTCTGAAAATATCTGACTCTCAGGCGCCTCCAGTACCGATGTGAATCGGACGGCGTATCGCGCGAGCCCGTGGCTCGAATCAGGCATTGCTGCTCGAGGCACGCGGGCTCTAGTGGTGTGCGCACAGCGGCAGGAAGGGGTCCTTCGCTCAAGGAGAGCCTTCGCTCGTAGATCGAGGATCACCACCCGCCGCGACGGGTGACGGACATTTTCGGACGTCGGTGCGAGGTGCGGGAAGACTCAACATCTTCGCGAAGTCGTCCGCAGCACGCACGCGCGCGGTCAGGTCGAGTTCCCCGTTGGGCCCGAGCAGTTTGTCCGTCGTTTTCAGAATCGACGTGTGGTCGTACCGGGAATGGTCAATGGTGCCGGCCGGAACAAAGGGGGAGGCGCGACAATGGCGGGTACGCGCGCGCCCAGCCTGTCAAAGGCGAAATTGTGTGTCTTCAGGCGGCCGTTCTCGGCAGACCCGGGCGGCTCGGCACTCGGAGGTATCACATGGTCAAAGAAGCCACCGTGCTCATCGAAGACGATCGACTGTACGCTGCTGGGCCAGAGACCCGATGTGCTGATAGCGTCGCACAGCTGCTTGACCAGCGCTTCACCACTGCGGACATCGCCGGCGGGATGCATCGAATTGCCGTTGCGGAAGTCGTTCTTCGCACCGTACGTCGGTTCAATGAAGATAAACCTCTCGGTCAATGTGTTACCGCCAAGCCGTGAGAGCAGGGTGTCCATTCCGCCGAGCCGGCCGGGCACGTTGTGTCGACATGTCTCCTGCCTCGCGGCGACCGTCACGTCGTCCACGATTCGGCTCAACGTTGAGCCTAGAACCGGTCCGGTCGAAGTAGCGGTCGACGGTGGAATTGAGCTGAGCGAAGGAGCCGTGGAGAAGGGATGCTATATGCGGTGGCTCGGGCGCTATGCTGAGCCGTGGCGAAAAACCCGCGCAAGATTGCGTCCACTCGCACGCAGAAGCGCGTACACAATTAGATAAGGATTGCGAAGTAAAGAGAACATGTCTCAATTGCGGGGTTTCAGGCGACGTTCTCTGAAAATCTGTCTCCTGCAAAAATGAACAGCCTTGGCCGGAATGGAGGGGTTCATAGTCGTGGTATCTACCCCTTCATTTCTGGACGTTGATTGAAATTCCAACGAAATTGCTGACATGGAAAGCGTTGGATCACTGTCCCGCGGAAACCTTTGGGCGTTTGATCTAGATCGTGACGCCGCATGCACCTGGGGACGACGATTCGCACAGAAAGGGCGGTCCGCCACGCCCCGCAAATATCTGACTCCGGTTAGGCATGGCAGCCACGGTCAGCTCATCGCAGTAGGCTGGAAATATGCCGTGCACCGGACCGGGACGGCTCCGACGCCACGCCGGAAAAACGGCCCACAATAAGGCATCAAACGTGGCAGTTGACGACACACATGAGCTCGAAGCGAGGTCCGGGCAGCGCGGTGCGCCCCAAGACGCCCCCTCTCGAAGACAGTGCTGTTACCAATGGACGCGACGTCCGCACGGGAACGGCTACGCTAGCACAACGTGCATGAGACTTGCTCCGGGGCAACCGCGTGAGAGCGGCCGGGCGGGCCAGTCGACTGAGACAGACGTCTCAATGACATAGATGGTGCATTGCAGTGTGATCTCCGCGAACACGCGTGGTACAACGCAATAACCAACGAAGTATCGATGCGTCGCGCAGTATCGTGATGGGCGCGACGCCATCGGACCGCCGGAGACTCGACATGCCCTATGTTCCGCAGACTCGACATATCGAACGCGTTCGCAATGCGATCGAGGCGCGTACGTTGCGCCCGGGCGAGAGTGCATCGCCACGACTCATCTCGTCGTACCGGCGTTCGCTCGAGCAATATCATCTCGATCCAGGCGCCACGATTGGGCCCCGTATCCTCACCACGACGGAGCTACGCGACGTCCGGCAACGCGAGGAACCGGTACTGCGAGCCTCCGGGCAGTGTCTGTCGCAACTGCATGAGATGGTGCGCGAAGCCGACTACTGCGTGATGCTGACCGATGCGGCGGGCGTGACGATCGACTACCGCGTCGACCCTGACCGGCGCAACGCGTTCAAGCGCGCGGGCCTGTACCCTGGTTCGTGCTGGTCCGAGCGTGAGGAAGGCACCTGCGGCGTCGCGACCGTGCTGCTCGACCACGAACCCATCACGGTGCACAAGGTCGACCACTTTCGCGCCGCGTTCACGACGCTGACCTGCAGCGCGTCGCCGATCTTCGGTCTTTCCGGCGAACTGATCGGCGTGCTGGACGCATCGGCCGTACGGTCGCCGGACGACCGCGACAGCCAGCGTCTCGTGAACCACATCGTGCGACAAAGCGCGGTGCTGATCGAAAACAGCTATTTTCTGCATGCCACGACGCACCGCTGGGTGATACTCGCGCATCGCAATCGCCACTTCGTGGAGACGCAGCCCGAGATTTTGATCGCCTTCGACGAGCGCGCCCGCGCGGTTGCCGCGAACCGCCGGGCGAAGGAATGCGTGCCCGGACTCGAGCACATGCCGTGCGACGTGTCTGAACTCTTCGATATTCGCGCCTTACGGCTTCTCGATGCCCGCATGGGGTACGACTTCATCACGTTGCGGCTCGTAGGGAGTGGCGAGCCGCTTTTTGCGCGGGTGCGCCCGCCGGTACTTCATACGCCGCACCACCGGCATGGCGCAGCAGACGCCATCACCGGTTCTCTCCCGGCGCCCGCAGGCGAAGCCGATACGAACGAACGTCGACGAATCGTCAACGCGCTGACGACGGCCAAATGGCATCCCGTCGAAGCAGCGAAGCTCCTCGGCATATCGCGGGCGACCCTCTACCGGCGTATTGCAAAACACAACATCGTCCCGCCGCACCGACGCTGATCACGCCGCTTTTGTGGGCCCGTTCCACGGGGCACACAACCTGCCTTTAGCACTGTATTGACCATCCGTTTTTATGGAGGAGTAACCGTGGCCGAAGTCAATTCCAGATCCACCGTAGCAGACGTGCTCGAGCGCCTTAACATCGCGCTTGCGAAACGGGACATTCCCGCCGTCGTCGAACTGTTTCAGCCTGATTGTTACTGGCGCGACCTCGTGAGTTTCACCTGGAACATCAAGACCATGGAAGGCCGGGAACAGATCGCTTCGATGCTGGAAGCGCAGCTGGATAGCGCTGATGCATCGAATTTCCGCGTCGCCGTGGGTGAACCCGAAACCGAAGCGGATGGATTCGCTCAGGCGTGGATCACGTTCGAGACGGGCGTCGCACGCGGCAATGGTTTCATCCGCCTGAAGAACGGTCGTATCTGGACGCTGCTCACCGTGATGAGCGAATTGAAAGGCCACGAAGAACCGAAGAATTTCAGGCGTCCGATGGGCGCGGAGCACGGCGCGCGCAAGGACCGGACGAGCTGGAAGGAGCGTCGCGAGGTCGAAAATGAAACGCTGGGTGTGACGACGCAGCCGTATTGTTTGATTGTTGGTGGCGGGCAGGGCGGCATCGCGCTCGGTGCGCGCTTGAGGCAACTGAACGTGCCGACCATCATCATCGACAAGAACGACAAGCCGGGCGATGCATGGCGCAAGCGCTACAAGACCTTGTGCCTGCACGATCCCGTCTGGTACGACCACATGCCGTATCTGCCATTTCCCGACAACTGGCCGGTTTTCACACCGAAGGACAAAGTGGGCGACTGGCTCGAGATGTACACGAAGGTGATGGAACTGAACTACTGGAGCGCCACCACCTGCAAATCGGCGCGCTATGACGAGACCGCGAAAGAATGGGTAGTTGAAGTCGAGCGCGGTGGCGAAACGCTCACGCTGCGTCCCAAACAACTCGTGCTCGCGACGGGCATGTCGGGCAAGCCGAATATTCCCGCATTCAAAGGGCAGGATGTATTCGAGGGCGAGCAGCAACATTCGTCGCAGCATCCGGGACCGGACGCGTATCGCGGCAAGAAAGTCGTGGTGATCGGTGCGAATAATTCGTCGCACGACATCTGCGGCGCGCTGTGGGAAGCGGGCGTGGACGTCACCATGGTGCAGCGCTCGTCGACGCATATCGTGAAGTCGGAATCGCTGATGGAGCATGCACTCGGCGGTCTTTACTCGGAGCGCGCGGTCGCCTCGGGCATGACGACATGGAAAGCCGACATGACTTTTGCGTCGTTGCCGTACAAGATCCTTCACGAGTTCCAGATTCCCGTCTACGAGAAGATCCGCGAACTCGACGCCGGGTTTTATGCACGTCTCGAACGCGCGGGCTTCATGCTCGATTTCGGCGACGATGGCTCGGGTCTCTTCATGAAGTATCTGCGGCGCGGCTCGGGCTATTACATCGATGTCGGCGCGTCCGACCTCGTCGCGGACGGCAAGATCAAGCTGAAAAGCCGCGTCGACGTGGTGGAGCTGAAAGCGCGTTCGGTACTGCTGTCGGACGGAACCGAGTTGCCCGCGGACCTCGTTGTCTATGCAACGGGTTATGGATCGATGAACGGCTGGGCCGCCGATCTGATCTCTCGCGAAGTGGCCGACAAGGTAGGCAAGGTGTGGGGCCTCGGCTCCGCGACGACGAAAGACCCAGGCCCATGGGAAGGCGAGCAGCGCAACATGTGGAAGCCGACGCAGCAGGAAGCGTTGTGGTTTCACGGCGGCAATCTGCATCAGTCGCGTCACTACTCGCAGTATCTGTCACTGCAACTGAAAGCACGCATGGAAGGCATTCCGACTCCGGTATTCGGGTTGCAGGAAGTGCATCACCTGTCGTAACGCGAAGCGGACGTCTGGCGCTGAACGTAGGTCACGGTGTTCAAGCAAGCTTGCATAACAATTCTTTCACGGGGCGAAAGGCATGGCGGAACAGCAGTGAGTTCCGCGCATGCCGAAAGCAGCGGGCCGGCAGTCCATTTGTGTTGAAGCTAAAAATCTGGCTGCCGGTTCAAACTTCTCGAAGGAAATGCGATGACTATTCATACGAAGGTGGCGCTCGTCACCGGCGCTGGACAAGGTATCGGCCGTGGTATTGCAGTGCGCCTCGCGAAGGATGGTGCGGACCTTGCGCTGGTCGACATCAATGCAGAGAAATTGCAGTCGGTTGCTGGTGAGATCCGCGATCTCGGCCGACGGGTCACCACCTATGTGGCCGACGTGTCGAAGCGCAACGACATTTATGCCGCAGTCGATCATGCGGAAAAAGAACTGGGTCGCTTCGACATCATGGTCAACAACGCAGGGATCGCTCAGGTACAGGCGATTCTCGATGTCACGCCTGCAGAGGTGGAGCGGATTCTGAAGGTCAACGTCGAAGGCGTGTTGTGGGGTATTCAGGCCGCCGCGAAGAAATTCAAGGCGCTTAAAAAGAAGGGAAAAATCATCAATGCAGCTTCGATCGCGGGTCATGATGCGTTCGCGCTGCTTGGCGTTTATTGCGCAACGAAGTTCGCGGTACGAGCGTTGACGCAAGCGGCCGCGAGAGAGTTAGCGAGTGATGGGATCACGGTCAATGCCTATTGTCCGGGTGTGGTCGGAACGGACATGTGGGTCGAGATAGACACGCGGATGGCGGAAATAACGGGCATGCCCGTCGGCGAAACCTACAAGAAATATGTCGAGGGTATCGCGCTGGGTCGTGCGGAAACACCAGACGATGTGGCCGGACTGGTTTCTTACCTCGCAGGCCCTGACTCCGATTACATGACCGGACAGGCACCGTTGATCGACGGAGGACTGGTCTACCGATAGCGCACTGGGGGTCTCGTAACCGGCCGGATCGTCCCGTCTCCGGCCGACGCCCGTTCGCTCCATAGCGCCACGTCGATCGACGCGGCCGGGGCTCTTTACGTCCGATTTCCACGCGCGCGACTGATTATCGTAACGCCCGCGCGCCATTCGATCGGGCTCTTATCGTATTGGATACGCCGATCATGGAACCCATCAGTTCGAACATGGCTGCGCAAGAGGAACGTCCTGTTGCGCCAGCGGGATTCGTCCTCAATCCTCTTGCGTTCTCGGTTGCAGTGTTTGTGGTTGTGCACGTCATCAGCCTGTGCATATGGCGTCTGTTCGTCGACGCCAAACTGGCCGTCTGGAAGTACTCGCCGCAGCCCTTCGGCATGTATTTGTTCTGGGGCACTCTGGTACTTGTCTTTATCGGGTTTAACTTCGGCATGGCGGGGTTTTCTGCATTCAGACAACCTGTCTGGGGATGCATCACGACAGTCGCTACCGTCGCACTTGCATTCCTTTGCCGAATATTCTTGCTTATGGTTATGGCGCATTGGACCCTGCATTTACTGCAGTGGGCGGTGCTGGGTACAGTGCGGCCGGCCTTATCGTGCTGATCGGCTTTTACGGTTTCGGCATTCTGGCGACAGGCATGTCTGGATGGCCGTGGTCCGATAGCGGCGTGAAGCCTGTCGCAGGCAGTGTTGCACAACTGGCGAGCGGTTGTTGCCTCACAGGACTCGGTTATTTTTTGCTGATATGCCCGAACCTGACGACAACTTCTTCACCTCACGCGCCTCTGCTTACCTTGCCCGTCGCGATCGGCTGGTTCTATTCCGTTATCGTCGCCTGGCTAACCACGTACCTCATTTTCGACAACTGGCCATGGAGCATGCTGGGACGGAAAAGCTACACAGCGCTTGCAGCACTGGCAGGCAATTTCGTACTGGGAACAGCACTCTATTCAGTCCATCTCGGGTTGCTGAAGTGGGTTCTCATGCCATCGAGCGCTATCGAAAAGCTCGGCATGTCATTCCCAATCTGGCCCGCGCAATTGGGTGTCTGGATTGCTTTCTGGCTGATCTTCTGGGCCAACGTCGCGGGAAACTGGCCAAACCGGTTCAGCATGTTCACGAACCGGGTAATACGCGCATCGGTTTGTTGGGGATTGGGTTTGATTTCTTTTGAAATCTACACCCGATGGCTTGCCGTCTCCGTACTTCTTGAGCGGAAATCGTACCGGGCTTTGGTGGTGATCCGCTTACCTGGGTCGACCTGCTCAATTTCGTAATGCTGATTTATGTCGATAATTTCGAATTCTATGGTCTTTCCAGAAAGAAGGCCGTGAATGACCTCGCTGCTTGAGCTTCACTCATCTGTGGGTAACGCGCGTTGCATGATGAACCGCGACGTGAATTCTGCATTTAACAGAAGGAGTCGTTCACTATGAAAGCTGCTGTTTACTACGGTAATCGCCAGATCGCCATTGACGATGTTCCCGAGCCGTTTCCATCCAAAGGGGAAGTAAAGATCAAGGTGAGTCGAAACGGGATCTGTGGCACCGACATTCACGAATACTTCGACGGTCCAGTTCTGATTCCAAAGACTGAGCCGCATCCACTCACTGGTAGAACGTTGCCCGTTGTGATCGGGCATGAGTTCTCCGGAACTGTCGTGGAGGTCGGGGCCGACGTCACGGGCATACGGGAAGGCGATAACGTCGCGATCGAACCAGTTATTCGTTGTGGCACGTGCAGGCCGTGTCGATCCGGATTCTATAACGTGTGTAGGTGCGTGGGCTTCCAGGGACTCTCGTCCGATGGCGGCATGGCGGAATATGCGGTCGTGCCGAGTCATATGGTTCACAAGCTTCCTGGGGACGTTCCCGTCGAAATGGGCGCGCTGGTCGAACCGATGGCGGTTGCCTATCACGCCGCTACGCTCGGTGACGTGAACGACCAGAGTCGCACGCTGATTTTCGGCGCGGGTCCGATTGGGATTGGTCTGTGGTTCGCATTGCGCGGTATGGGCGTAACCGAGATCGACGTGGTCGAGCCGTCGGCGACCCGGCGCAAGGCAATCGAAGGGCTAGGCGCGCGCACCATCGACCCGGCTAGCGTCGACGTGCCGTCGCTTGTCGCGGACAGAACCAACGGTGAAGGCGTCGATGCGGCGTACGACGCCGCCGGTGTTCCCGGAGCTGTTGCGACCGCGCTGAAATCGTTGGGAGAACATCGGACCCTTGTGAGTGTTGCGATCTACGACAAGCCGATGCTGACACCCTTGCTGGAGACCGTTATGCGTGAGCGGCGCATACAGGGAACGCTCTGCTATACAGGCAAGGACTACAGGAGCGTGATCGATTTGATGGAGCGCGGGCACTACCGGACGACAGGTTGGGTGGAAACCGTGCCGTTGGCGAATGTGCTTGCAGAAGGGTTTGAGGAACTGCGAGCAGGACGAAAAATGAAGGTTCTTGTTGACCCGGCACAATAGAATTCGGGCACGGAAGAGCGGCTGGGTGTCAGTGCGATCAACGAACCCATCCGTCGGTCTCGTGATTGAGGCGCTAGGGTCGCTCTTCAGAAAGTCGAGAAATCACTTCGTTTAAGGATCGGCGTCGGGGCGAGCGCCCCATTGGCGTTGCGCCAGATCGTCGGGTTTTCCATGCGGTTGTCCTTGGAGTGTCCGAGGGGCGCACCGGGGGACGGACCCTGGCCGGTTCCACCCGCTGAACTGTGGCGCCACAATGCTGCCGCTCGCGCCCGGGCATGTTTTGAACGACAGCTAACGGCCAAGTCAGCGCGCGCGCGATCGGCCATTATCGGCCGTTCAGTGAGCGGACAACTCTGCCATCGGAACGGCTGCAATAGTCCGAAACCTGTCGAACGAGAGGCACAGATAATCCGGCCACCGCGGCCGTTTGCGCTGAGACATTCGTTGCCCACTTGACGCCATAGATCGATCGTTCGTGGAGCAGCACGAAGCCTGAATCTGCTCGCCTGAACGGAGGTCACAATATTGCCTTACTAGTAAATAAGGTATGATCGTGCTTCGCAATGAATGAATACGGTGACAGTGATGGACATGGCAAACCAGGCGGAAGACCAGAAACCAGCGCGAGTGCTCGTGCCAGGCGAGTATGGATTCAACGACTTGCAGATCGACGATACTTATCAGACGAGTGGTGTTACTGTCACTGAAGCGCATGTGGTGGGATTTGCCGGCCTGTCCGGTGACCTGTTCGACGTTCACATGGACGACGAATTTGCGCAGGCAGCGGGTTTCCCTAGCCGGATAGCGCACGGGCTGCTGGGTTTGTCTCTCGCTGATGGCCTGAAAACACGTTGCCCCGTTCGGCTTAAAGGAATCGCAACGTTAAGCTGGAACTGGTCGTTCCGCGCACCCCTACTCATTGGAGACCGGATCCATGTCGAGGTGCGGATTCAGGCCAAACGCGTCACCAGGCGCAGTGATCGCGGCATTGTGACACTCGCGATGAAAGTCATAAACGGCCGCAAGGAAGTTGTACAGGAAGGCGAAACGCTATTACTCGTGCAGGTGTGATCGGTGCCGCGTAGCGTGCCCGGATGCGGTAGCATGCTGTGCGTGGACTCTGATCAGAAGGGGCAGCAGCAAGGATGGGAAACAGTACGGAAAGCGAAGCCGAAGGCGGGATTCAAGCTGCAACGCAAAAAAAGCGGACGCCGAAGGCGCCCGTTGCAGCACGTTCCGAGATGCGCGAAAAGATCAAGCAGGTCGCCACTGAACTGCTGATCAGCCGCGGCTTTAACGGGACCAGCTTCGGCGATATTGCGACCCGGCTCGGGGTCACGACCACCAATATTCACTACCACTTCGGCAACAAGCAGGGTCTCGTGGACGAGGTCGTGGCCGACTACGTGGCGCAGGCGCGGAGTCGGCATCTGCGCATCTGGCTTGATCAGACCACCACCTTGCAGGAAAAGCTGCAAAAGGTGGTCGACTATAACTTCGAGCGTTACCGGCGCTTCAACAAGGGTGATCAAGGTACTCAATCCTGGAGCCTGATCGGTCGATTGCGCCTCGAGAGCGACGTGCTGAGCGATAACGCGCGCGAGAATCTCGCATCGTTCACCTCGTCGATTCACGAAGGCATCCGGCTTGCAGTCGACACCGCCTGGCATAACGGCGAACTGCGCGACGACACGCCGCGAGAGGATCTCGCGTTCCTGCTGATCAATATCGTGAACAGCTCTTCTGTATTTACGCAAGGCACCGGCGGCTTCGACAAATTGAAGCTGTTCTTCGATGCCTTCTCCCGCGTGATGTTGTCGGCCTATGCGCCGGAGCCCAAGGCACGCCATCGGGCGAAGTAATCCTGGCGAAAGCCCAGTGCGGCTTTCGCGCGTCTTGCAGTACACACCCGTACACCCCTGCATTTCCCGCCTTGCTGGCATTTCTTCGCGTCGCCCCGACACGGGGCTGCTTACATCTCTCCGCTGGCCGCTGTCGACCAGGATAAACCGCAATCCGCCGTTTCATTGACTTACTAGTAAATAAGTTTTAAGCTCGCCTCCATACTTTTTCAGTGGAGTAGCGATGCAGGTATTGACGACTGATCAGGCAACGGCCTTGGTCCAGGATGGCGATACGATCGTCATTGGCGGCTCGGGCTCAGGGCATGCCATCCCGGAAGCGCTGATCGAAGCGGTGGAGCGGCGATTCCTGGCTACCGCGGCGCCGCGATCGATCACGTCGCTGCACCCGGTTGGACTGGGCGATCGCTCGCATCGTGGCGTATCGCATTTTGCGCACCCCGGCTTGCTCAAGCGCATCGTGTGCGGCACCGTGGTTGACGCGCCCGCAGTCGCCGACATGGCCAACCGCAATGCAATCGAGGCGTACACGCTGCCACAAGGTGCGCTGTCGCAATTGATGCGGGAAATCGCCGCGGGTCGCCCGGGTTTGCTCACCCATGTCGGCCTACACACGTTCGTCGACCCGCGCATCAGCGGCGGCAAGCAGAGCACGCTTTGCGCCGACGATCTGGTCGAACTCGTGGAACTCAACGGACGTGAATGGCTGTTCTACAAGCCGTTCGACATCAACGTGGCATTTCTGCGCGGCACCACTGCCGATCAGGATGGCAATATCTCGATGGAAGACGAAGCCGTCTTCGGTGAGATGCTGTCGATGGCGCAAGCCACGCGACGTTGCGGCGGCATCGTGATCGTGCAGGTCAAGCGTCTCGCGCAGCGCGGCACCCTGCCTGGCAAGGCTGTCAAAATTCCCGGCATGCTGGTCGACGTGGTGGTGGTCGAGCCTGACCAGAAGCAAACCTATCAGACGCGCTACGACCCGGCTTTCGCCGGTCAACTGCGCATTCCGCTCGACTCGTTCCCGACCCTGGCGCTGGACGAGCGCAAGATCGTCGCGCGGCGCTGCGCGATGGAACTGCAAGCCGGTGCGATCTGCAACGTTGGCTCGGGCATTTGCACCGGCATCGGCCTCGTGGCGGCCGAGGAGAATATCCTCGAGCACATCGTGCTGACCAATGAACAGGGCTTGATCGGCGGTGCGCCGGCCAATGGATTGGACGCCGGCGCCGCGCGCAACTACTGGGCGATGATCGATCAGCCGTATCAGTTCGACTTCTACGACGGCGGCGGACTCGATCTCGCGTTTCTGTCGGCAGTCGAAGTCGATGCGCAAGGCAGCGTTAACATCAGCCGGTTCGCTAACCGGGTGATCGGCATCGGCGGCTTTGTGAACATCAGCCAGAATGCGCGGAAGATGGTGTTCGGGGGCACGCTGACCGCAGGAGGCCTGAAGATCGCCACCGGCGACGGCAAACTGACCATCGTGAACGAAGGCAAGCACCGCAAGTTCGTCGAGACGCTCGAACAGGTTTCCTATAGTGGCCCCTACGGGCGCGAACGTGGCCAGACAACGCTGTTCGTTACCGAGCGGGCGGTGTTCCGCGCTTCGTCCGACGGACTGGAGCTGATCGAGATTGCACCGGGTATCGATCTGGAGCGCGACGTGCTGGGCCAGATGGGATTCCGTCCGATCATTTCCCCCGCGCTGCGAACCATGGATGAGCGCATCTTCAAGGCAGCGCCGATGGGGATTGAGCAGCAGTTGGCGGGCAAAACGCGCGCGCCGCACCCGCGACTCGCGGCAAGCAATGGGTCTGCAGCATGACCACGGCCCAGGGCGTTCCCGGTCCGTTATCGGGTAGCACACGGATCTATGCCATTGTCGGCGACCCGATCGCACAGGTTGCATCGCCGCGGCTCTTCAACACCGCCTTTCGCGAGCGCGGTATCGATGCCGTGCTGGTGCCGTTGCATGCAGCGCCTGGCGCGCTACGGCTGGTGATCGACAGCTTCCGTGCGATTCGCAATGTCGACGGCCTCATCGTTACCGTGCCGCACAAGATCGCAGCCACGGAGTGGGTCGACGACCTGGGCCCGCAGGCTCGTCTCACCGGAGCGCTGAACACGATACGGAAAGCCGACGATGGCCGGCTGATCGGTGAGAACTTCGATGGCGAAGGATTCATCCGGGGTCTGGCCTCACGCGGACACACGCTAGCCGGACGTCGTGTGTTGATCATTGGTGCCGGCGGAGCAGGGTGTGCCGTTGCGCATGCCATCGCTGCAGCAGGCGCCGAGGCGATCGGACTGTTCGACATCGACGCGCGGCGCGCTCAGCATTTGGTGGACGGTATCAAGGCCCACCAGCCGGGGCTCGATGTATTCGAGGCGAAACCGGAAGCGGCGGGCTTCGACGTCATCGTCAACTGCACGTCGACCGGCATGCGCACCGGCGATCCATTGCCGGTCGACCTCACGCATCTGGCAAGTCACGCGCTGGTCGCCGACATCATCCTGAAGCCCGTGATGACACCGTTATTGCTGGCCGCACAGGCACGAGGCTGTGCGATCCACCGGGGACCCGCCATGCTGGAAGGTCAGATTGACGCTGTCCTTGATTTCTTTGCTGTGCGAGCGCAAACCTGATCAGGGCTCACGAAAAACTTCCGTGCGCGCCAGAAATTCGTTAAAGAGAGATCGATGAGCATTGCCTTGAAGCTCCCAGCCGGCGACGGCAACCTGCAGCAGTATCAACTCCGCGAAGCCACCCGTTTCACGGCACAGCAGTTGCGCCCACAGACCGCGCGAATCGCTTATTCGGCGGCGCACGTCGTTGCCGATCCGTTCGCCAATCATGATCCGTCGACGCAGAGCGCGATCGATTGGGATGCGACGATGGCTTATCGGCGACACCTGTGGTCGCTCGGCCTCGGCATTGCCGAAGCGATGGACACTGCCCAGCGCGGCATGGGCCTGGACTGGGCAACCTCGCTGGAACTGATCAGGCGTTCGCTGGATGCGGCCAAAGACACGCCGGGCGCGTTGATCGCATCCGGATGCGGCACGGACCACCTGGCGCCGGAAGACGCGCGCAACGTCGACGACGTGATTCGCGCGTACGAAGAACAGATGGAAGCGATCGAGGCGCTGGGCGGGACCTTGATCATCATGGCGAGCCGCGCGCTTGCCCGCGTGGCGAAATCGCCATCCGACTACGAACGCGTGTACGACCGCATCTTGGGCCAGGCGCGGCAGCCGGTTGTGTTGCACTGGCTGGGCGATATGTTCGACCCGGCACTGACAGGCTATTGGGGCACCGCAAATCTCGACGACGCAATGGATACTGCGCTCGGCATCATCGCGGCGCACTCCGGCAAGGTCGACGGGATCAAGATCTCGCTGCTCGACAAGGATAAGGAAATCGCGATGCGTCGTCGGCTGCCCGAGGGCGTGCGGATGTACACCGGCGACGATTTCAACTATCCCGAGCTGATCGCGGGGGACGGTGTCGGCGCATTGGAAAACCATCGGCAAAGCCACGCGCTGCTCGGCATTTTCGACGCTATCGCGCCGGCCGCGGCCGCCGCGTTGGGTGAACTGGCAGCGGGGCACACCGCGCGCTATTACAACATCCTGCAGCCGACGGTTGCACTGGCGCGGCACATTTTCAGGGCGCCCACGCGATTCTACAAGACGGGCGTGGTCTTCATGGCGTGGATCAATGGTCATCAGCCTCACTTCACGATGGTGGGCGGACAACAAAGCGCTCGCTCGCTGCAGCATTTCGCGGAACTGTTCCGGCTTGCGGATGCGGCAGGTTTGCTTGAGCGCCCGGAGCTGGCGGTGACACGTATGAAAACCCTGCTGGCGATGAATGGAGTGTGGGATGCGTGATCTGTCCGAGGATCATCGGTGGTTATCCATCAACACGGTGACCGTACGGCAATGGCCGCTCGATCGAATCATCGAGGAATGTGGCCGGCGCAACATTCGCGCGATTTCGCCGTGGCGCGATCAGGTCGCGGCGGTAGGGTTTCCAACAGTTGCGCGGCTGTTGCAGGAAACCGGCATCGTGTTGTCCGGCTATTGCCGTGGCGGCATGTTTCCGGCGTCGACCCCTTTGGAACGGGAACAGGCAATCGATGAAAATCGCCGCGTTATCGACGAAGCACGCGAGTTGAATGCCGCGTGCCTGGTGCTGGTCGTCGGTGGTTTGCCTGCCGGATCAGGAAGCAAGGATATCGGTGCTGCGCGCGAGCAGGTCCGCGATGGTATCGCAGAGGTGCTCGAATACGCACGCAGTGTTCATATGCCACTGGCGATCGAGCCGCTGCATCCGATGTATGCGGCGGATCGAGCATGCGTCAATACGCTGGAACAGGCTCTCGATCTTTGCGACGAACTGGACCCGGAAAAAAGCGGGGCGCTAGGTGTTGCGGTGGATGTTTACCACGTGTGGTGGGATCCGAAGCTGCAGGCGCAGATCGATCGCGCGGGTCGTACTCGCCTGCTGGCCTTTCACGTGTGCGACTGGCTGGTGCCCACGCGCGATCTGCTAAACGATCGAGGCATGATGGGCGACGGCGTCATCGACATCCCGAAAATCCGTGGCTGGGTTGAAGGTGCGGGATACGAAGGATTCAACGAGGTCGAAATCTTCTCGAGTGAAAACTGGAGTAAGCGTAATGGCGGCGCCGTTCTCGATACTTGTATAGAACGTCACGCCAGCGCAACGTAAGTAGTCAAACAAGCTGAGCAGGCCGGATAGAGCCAAGAAATATACTGGAGGAGAGAAATGATTGAAGCAGCCAAACAGCAAGCCGGGTCGGATTCCGGACAACGATGGTATCGCGAGATCAGCCGCGGGCAATGGGGGGTACTGATAGGCGTGTGGTGCGTCTGGGCGCTGGACGCATTTGATTTTCTGCTGGTCACCTTTGTGTTGACCGATATTGCGAAGGCATTCGGCGTGGCGGCCAGCACGGCTTCGCTGTTGATTCTCGCGACCTTTGGCGTGCGATGGCTTGGTGGCTTGATGTTCGGCAGCCTGAGCGATCGAATCGGTCGCAAGATTCCGCTGCTGATCGCGCTGGCATGGTTCACGGTGGGTGGCGCGTTGACCGGGGTAGCGTGGAGCTTTGCATCGATACTCGTGTTCCGCCTGTTTCTTGGCTTTGGCATGGCGCCGATCTTTGCGCTGGGTTCCACGATCATTGCTGAATCATGGCCTGAAAAGCACCGCGCGATTGGCATCGGATTGCTCGATGCCGGATGGGGTATCGGCGCGATTCTGGCTGCGCTCGTCTATGGTTTGATCTATCCGCATTTCGGATGGCGTGTGCTGTTCTTTGTCGGCATTGTTCCCAGTGCAATCCTCGGGTGGTTCCTGTATCGGTATCTGCCCGAATCCCCGCTGTGGCAACGCAGCCAGAAGCAGGGTAAAGCGAGCGGCCGGTGGCCTGCGTTTCGTCTGTTCGCGGAGCATCCGTGGCTGGTGCTGATACTCGCCCTGATGCTTATATTTCTCCAGTTCGCGGCGTGGCCGCTGCAAGGGTTGCTGCCGACCTTTCTCAAAGGGCTTAACTTCAGTGCCGCGACGATCAGCTGGTTGACAAGCGCCTCGGCGGTGGGACAGATCTTCGGGTTTTCCGCATCCGGTTTTGTCGTGGAGTATCTTGGGCGCAAGAAAGGTCTGGCGCTGTTGTTGATTCTGGGCAGCGTGAGCGTCTACGCATTGGTCAACTCAGTGGCGATCATGCCGCTCGCCGTCGTATTCGCATTTTTCTCGGGCTTTTTTATTGTCGGTGCAGGCGGCTGCTACGCAACCATCATTGCGGAGAATTTGCCGGGCAACGTGCGCGGTTCCGGCGTCGGCTTTATCTACAACATTGGCGTGTTTGGCGGCGGTATCGCACCATACGTCGTGCTGTCGTCGATCAGGACTCTCCATCTCGACATGGCGGTCGGTATCTGGCTCTTCACCTCAATCGGTGTTCTGCTGGGGCTCGCGGTCATTTTCGGCTTCCTGAAGGAGACAAAAGGCGTATCGCTGTTGCAGGTCAAGTGATTCGAGCTCAACTAGCCAGGCGAAAGTGACCTTCTAAGGCTATTAAAAGTGATTGGCTCGAACTGCCGGAGAACGCGCGGGCAATCTCACAACAACGAAAGTCCATGAAAATGACAATGAAACGAACTCGTGCTGCGGTCCGCGGCACAGCCCTTTGTACGCATCGCACGCGCGTTCAACGCTACGTTCGGCGTGCTCAGCGAGTCACCTGATTGCCATATGTATGGAGTCAACGCTGTTGAAGATGAAGACGTAGTTGTCATCCGTGTCGCGAGTGTGAGCAAGACATTGCGTCCCTTGTTGAGGGGAAGTTTCAATGGTCGTTCGGGGAGTTGCCAATGTCGTCTGGATCGCCAGTGATCGGCCGCAATTGGCTACCATGGAGCGACGCTCACCGGGTAAGTCCGCACGGTTGAGTTGCCGACCAATGTAGCGGGTGAACGTCCGTTGTACTCCGGAAGCGGTTATCTTGACATTGAGCGCTCAAACGGCAACTGAGGGTCGTGTGTTGCCGTTCGCGCAATGATTTCGTTGATTGCACACCGATTGGCAATTAACGGCCACTTCCTGCCGTTCGCCGGATTCGTCATGCTGTTATTCGAATGGCCGCACCGGACCGTGCTGGGGTCCTTCGGACCGTATGATCGATTCCTGCCGCCGGACGGCGTCGCCTTTCCCGAGTGCTCATCGGCCACGGCCGAGCACAAGCTTCTCCAGCAGAACCTCGGCGTTCACCGGCTTGGGCAGGTGATCGTCGAAGCCGGCGGCAATTGCTGAGTCCCGGTCCTGTAGCGACGCCAGACCGCTGAGTGCAAGTGCATAGACCCGCCGACGGCCGCCTTCGCGTTCACGAACGCTGCGCAGTAGCGCGTAGCCGTCGGTGCCGGGCATAGCCAGATCGCTCACCAGGATATCGAATGAGCCGGCCGCGAGACAGGCGATAGCCTCGTTCGTCCGGGATGCCGTCTGTACCTGTGCTCCCTGGCTGCGCAGAAGATGAGCCAATGCTTCCAGCGCCTGCTCGTCGTCGTCAACGAGCAGTATCGACAGGCCATCCAGTGTGGCCGACCAGTTCGAAACAGGTCCTACGGGGTCCGCCACTGTCATTACTGCGCATTGCACCAAAGGCAGTCGTACGGTCAGCCGCGTGCCACGGCCTTCGCCTTCGCTGCTCGCCGCCACCGTACCCCCGTGTGCCGCGACCAGGTGCTTGACGATCGATAGCCCCAATCCCAGTCCACCGTACTGGCGCGTGCGGCTCATGTCGGACTGCATGAAGCGGTCGAACAGATGCGGCAGGAGATCGGGGTTCACGCCGATGCCGGTGTCGGCGACCGACAGTTCGATCAGCGCGCCCAGCCGCGTAAGTGCGACTTCGACACGACCGCTATTCGGAGTGAACTTCAAGGCGTTGCCAATCAGGTTGGACACCACCTGCTGAAGGCGACGCGCGTCGCCGCTAACGACGGCTTCGTCGTGCAGCCCGGAGCTGACCAGTGTTATTTCCTTCGTCGTCGCCGCCGGCCGATGACCTTCTACAACGGTGCGCACGGTCGCGGCGAAGTCAACCGGCTGGGCGTCAAGCGCGAAACGGCCAGAGGTAATGCGCGAAACATCCAGCAGGTCATCGATGAGCGCTGCCTGCGACTGGCATTGACGCAAGATCGTCTCCACCGCGCGCCGGGCCGTCTTGTCGTCAGTCTGCAGCCCGCGCTCGCTGGCGGTCTTGAGAACCGCCGCCCAGCTGGCGATCACGTTAAGCGGTGCGCGCAGTTCGTGCGAGACGATGCCGAGGAAATTGTCCTTGGCATTGTTGGCTGTCTCAGCGTCACGCTGGGCGGTCTGCGCCCTGTCGACGGCGCGCTTGAGCTCATCGATGTCCTGCACGGCGAGCACAGCGCCGTCGATCCGGTCGTCGGTCGTCCGGTAGGCGCGCACGTTGACCAGCCACCAATGGCCTTCGACGTCCTGGTATTCGTGCTCGACTTCCGCCAACCCCTGTACGGCGGACAGCACCATGTGCTCCAGGTCACCGGTTGAAAACATCTGGCTTAGCTGCGCCATCGGCTGCCCGACGCTATCGGGCGGGAAGCCGAACAGCTGCTGGGCCTGCGGCGAGAAATGACGCAACCGCAACTGTTTGTCGAGCAGCACCACCGGCAGCGGAATGCCTTCGACCAGGTTACTCAGGTCGTCGTTAGCGCGGTCGAGTTGCTGGTTCCGCGTCCTGAGCTCATCATTGAGCGAGCCCAGTTCCTGGTTTGCGGACTCCAGTTCCTGCTTGGCCAGTAGCAGCTCCTCGTTGGCGCTTTGCAGTTCCTCGTTGGTACTGAGCATCTCCTCATTCGCGGTCCGCAACTCCTCATTCGCGGATTCGAACTCAGCAACTACAGCTTTCAACTGTTTCTGCGTCGCCTCAAGTTCGTCAGACAGCGTCGTCACTGTGCGCTCCAGTTCCTGAAGATGACCGTGTCCCGAATGCAGGTCGGGATTCATGGTGGGCTCGGCGGACGTTTCCAGGGGCAACGGATGTAGCGTCACCAGAAAATGTGGCACCAGGTCTTCGGCGCCCACTGGCAGCACCTCGAGTGCATATCGCCTGTCGCCGAGCGGCACGCGTTCACGCCGCACTGGCTGGCCCGTCCGCCTGGCTTCAATCAGCGCAGTACGCACCGGCACGTTCAGCTCAGGATTCAGCAGGCGCGGCAGGGCTAGCGAGGCTTCGCCGCTGGCCGGCGCCACGAACTCCGAAACATCGCCGCGGAACTGCACCACGTCGCCCCGCTCGTCGACGACGAAGCCGGGCGGCGCATAGCGCTCCAACGCCGTGCGGGTGGCTGCTTCGATAACCGGGTCCACTGGCTGAGCGCGTCGGGCGGGTGGTGCGCCACCTTCGCTGGACCATGGTCGCAATGCATCAATCGGGAATAGCGCCTGCTGCCGTCTGGCCACCGGAATCTTGCGGTAGAGATGTGGCGCGCCCGCGTGCTCGAAGCCGTCCGCCCCTGCTGCCGCCTCGGCGCGGCCGAGCAGCACGAAGCCGTCGGGGCGGCAGGCGTAGTGCAGCGCCTCCAGCGCATGCTGCTGCGCCTCCTTGCGCAGGTAGATCAGGAGGTTTCGGCAGCTGATCAGGCCCATGCCAGAGAAGGGCGCGTGGGCCAGTACGTTGTGCCGCGCAAACACACACATGTCGCGGATCGACTTGCGCACAACGTAGCCACCGGAAGTCGCGGCGAAAGTGCTCTCCCGGAAAGCCTCAGGCACGTCGTCGACCGAGCCTGAACTGTACCGGCCTGCGCGGGCGACCTCGATCGACGCCTCGTTGATATCGGTGCCGAAGATCTGCACCCGCCGGTGCAGCGCTGCGCGATCGAGCGCGTCCTTTAGCAGCGTGGCGATGGTGTAGACCTCTTCGCCTGTTGAGCAGGCCGGCACCCACACACGGATCGGGTCGTCGTTCGTCTCCAGCAGCGCCGGAATCACCGACTGGCGCAGCACGTTGACGAACTCGGCATCGCGAAAGAAAGCGGTCACGCCGATCAGGATGTCGTCACGAAGCGCCGCGGCCTCGCGGGCATCGCCACGCAGCAGTTGCAGGTAGGCGTCGACATCCCTGTCCTTTTGCAGCAGTACGCGGCGCAGGAAGCGCCGGCGCAGGTTCACGTCCTTGACATAGCCGAGGTTGATGCCGGTTTTCTGCTGCACAATTGACAGCGCAACACCGAGCGCGTCGGCGTCGCCCGTCTGCGCATCAGCTACCTCGTCCCCGCGGACCGCATCGCCCAAGCGCCGGACAAGACAGCCGGCGATATCTTCCGGCGGCAGTACTTCGTCAACCAGACCGGTATCGATCGCCGCTGTTGGCATGCCCGGGTGGCTGGCCGTCTCCGGCTTTTGCGCGATGACAAAGCCACCAGAGGCCTTCAGGTCCACCAGACCGCCCGATCCATCCTGACCGGTCCCAGAGAGGATGACCACCGCGCCGTTTACATCCGGATCCTGCGCGAGCGAAGCCAGGCAGGCGTCGATCAGCAGATTCGGGCCGGCCTGACGGCGGGTTAGCCGGAAGTGACCGTCCAGCGCGATCACGCCAGCGTTCTCGGGTAGCACGTAGACCCGGTTGTGCTCGATCTTGCGCTGGTGAACCAGTCTCTCGACGGCCACACGAGAATCCGCCTGCAGAATGTCAGCAAGGTGGCTTTCCTCGCCCGGATCAAGATGTGTGATCACGAGTGCGGCAAAGCCCGGTTCTTGTGGTAGCGCGGTGACGATCGTGCGTAGCTCATTCAGGCTGCCTGCCGATCCCGCCAGCACGACCACCCGCAATAATTCTGACGACCCCATGGTCGCGCTCCTGCTTTTTCTAATCGATGAAGTGGGCGCAGTCTAACCTGTCGCGGCCAACATTGTGAGACGTATAGCAACGGTCGTGCCAATGGACTTCGTGCCGTTGGCATCGTCGTCAACTGAGTTTTCGAAACCTGGTGGCGATGGGCAGTCAGGACAGCCGCCCCTGGTCGCCGAGCGGTGCTTATGAACTCCGTCTGATTTCGTCTGGGCCGCCCTCCGGGCCCCGTGTCCACTGACGCGTAGCACTTGTCCATTGGAGCCGCGCGCCAGCGGTTAAGATAAAACAAATGTGAAACATAAACCCTTGTAACGAGAACGCATGAGCGATCCAGGCACCACTCAATCAGCGACATATGGAACGGAGCAGCAGTTCCGCATTCTCGTACAGGGTGTGACGGACTACGCGATCTTCATGCTCTCTCCGACAGGTATCGTGACTAGCTGGAATCTGGGCGCGCAGCGAATAAAGGGATACAGTGAGGCGGAAATCATCGGGCAGCATTTTTCCCGCTTCTACACTGACGAGGACAGGGCTGCGGGCTTGCCGGCACAGATTCTCGCTACAGCGGCAAAGGACGGTCGCGCCGAGCGTGAAGGATGGCGCGTTCGCAGCGACGGCACCCGTTTCTGGGCGCATGTGGTGGTCGATGCGATCCGGGACGAGACGGGGAGGCTCGTCGGTTTTGCGAAAGTGACCCGCGATATCACAGAGCGCAGGGAGGCGACGGCGGCCCTCGAAAAGGCGAACGCCGCGCTGTTCCAGGCCCAGAAGATGGAAGCGATCGGGAGACTGACGGGCGGTGTCGCCCATGACTTCAACAATCTGCTATCGGTACTGTCCAACGGCCTGCAGATCCTGGCGATGCAGACAAGAACGCCGCTCGACATGAAGATGATCGAAGGCATGCGGCGCGCAGTCGAGCGCGGCGCATCCCTCACGCAGCAACTATTGTCGTTTGCGCGCCAACAGCCGTTGCAGGCACAGGTCTATGACCTCAATGCGCTGATCGGCGATTTCGAGCCGATGCTCAGGCGTGCCTGCAACCAGCAGATACATTGCGAACTCGCGTTGCACGCGCGGGAGGCTTTTGCGCTCGTTGACGCGGCACGCTTTGAAGCTGCGCTGCTTAACCTTGTTGTCAATGCAGTCGACGCCATGCCGCAAGGTGGCGTGATTACCGTGATGACCGAGTTCATCGGATCTCACGTTCCCGTTACGGCTGCGCTTCCTTCGGGCAATTACATCCGAGTTTCCGTGGCTGACACTGGCTCGGGTATGCCGGACGATGTGCTGGCGCAGGCGCTCGAGCCATTCTTCACGACGAAGCCGGCGGGAAAAGGCACCGGCCTTGGGCTAAGCCAGGTGTACGGGTTTATCGTGCAGTCCGGCGGCGATGTCGTTATCTCAAGTAAAGTCGGGATCGGTACGACAGTTGATCTGTACCTGCCAGCCGCGCAGCCGGTCGATGCTGCGCAGACGCCAGTGTCAAAAAGGAAGGTCGAGACAGTGTTGCTCGTCGAGGATGAGCCCGACGTGCTCGCGGTTGCCACCGAGCTGTTTGTCAGCATCGGTTATGAAGTCGTGCCAGCCAGCAGTGCGTCGGAGGCTGTCGACATACTCAACGAGCGCCAGGACATCGGTGTGCTGTTTGCCGATATCACCATGCCACGTGGCATGAGCGGCATCGAACTCGCCTGCCAGGTCCGAGAGAAGCACCCGGACATCAAGATCATACTCACGTCGGGCTACCCACAGGCCGCCTTGCGCAACGAGCATGCGCTCCTCAGCGACTTTACCTTTGTGCACAAGCCCTATCGGCTTGCGGACCTTGCGAAGGCCCTACGCGCATGAACTGGTCAAGTGTAGTCGAATCTGGAGGGCTGCTTTGTCGCTGTAAGCGGCCGGCGAGGTAGCCCCGCTGACCGTCCCTTGCGGGTCGCGTTATGCCTTTTGCTTTGGGCGGCGCCCGAGGCGATCGCCGCGCCCGGTCGTGGGGCACCGGTCGGCCATGAACAGCCGTTCGACATCCTCGCACGAATCGTCGACAATCGTTCATCCGTGTTCGTAACCTCAAGCCCCCTCGAGGATGTGATCGATGCTCAACAATCGAGCCGCCAACGAAGCCGTTTTCGTTCTCTTGATGTTGGGCTTGAAAGGAGCGGCGCTTCACAAGACAGTTAAAGTAGCGATCTAGCACGAGACAAAATGGACAAAAGCAAGTGGAAGGATGATTTGACGTTACTTGAGCGGACGGCTTACCGATGGGTCTCCTATTCGGCATTGGCAGTTGCCGTCTACTGCATGCTCATGGTGCGCAAATATCCAACCTCCACAGCTTTGTTTGTAGTCGGATTATTTGCGGTGGTGATAGCGGCGGTTTTTGGTGGGGGCTACAGCAAAAGCGTCAGGGTATTAGACCTGAGGCGATTCGATAGGGGCTCAGATAGGGGAAGCTCTCGCTGCGAATGACGGACCTTTCGGCGTGCGTAGTACACGGCCAATTGAAAGGCCGTTTTGGGTTGTGCTATGCCGTTTAAATAGCATGCACAAGGGGTGCGATCACCGCGCTGGGCTGTTGCACTCAGTGCGGCCATGAAGCGACGGTCACAGGAAGCATCGGCCAGATATTCAAGCGGCTGCTGCATCTCCGAAAGCGGTCGCCTAGTCGGCCCTATCAAGTTTCACGCTCAGTTGCCGTAGAGACGGTGTAGTCACTTGATGCTCGGGCATGAATTAGATATGCATTCCGCAAGTCTTCTATTGCTCCCATTTCGCGCTTTTGAGAATGGGGGTGTCGCCGCCGGCGTCGTCGTTTCGTTTTACTACGTCGTCGTAGTTTTCATAATCGGTACGCTGGTCTACGAGATTATCAACTACATAGGCATCGAGCCCCGAGTTGGTGAGGCCAATGTGACAAAGCGTACTGTTCCTGCACATTGGGAATGGCAAAGCCGAGGACGTGCCGTCATGCGGGTGTACGTAAAGGACTATGAAGTCCTTGATCTGATCATCGACGGTCGGAAGACTGTGTATCGGCCAATCCCGTGGATTCTGGAACAAGCGAAGAGCGGCACCACTGTGCCTGTCGAATATGCAACAGGCCGGCTAAATGGCAAGATAAAGGTTAGGAAATTTATGTATCTGTGAGGGTGGAAGTGGCCGTCCGAGCAAGTCGAGTGTCGAGACTACGGCCGACCACATCGGACCGCGGACGGCCATGAGCCGCCGTTCCAGGCCCAGCCCGGCGGGACATCGCACCGACTGCTGTCTGTCAGACAACGGACATAAGCGAGCCGACGAGCGACTGACAGTTCTGTAAAAAGAGATTGGTAGCCGTTGAGAAATCGATCGCGACCTGTTACGCGACCGAGCGGCCAACTCGGCCAAACTCCACCGGAATCTTCACGTAGCTGAGATCGACGTCTTCTTCCGCGAGCGCGTTCATCAAGCGCTGGCATGCCTGCTCATCGACGGAAACGGTGATGGCAAGCGGCTGATCGGCAAGTTCGAAAAAGCCGGCCGAATGGAACTTGCCCGCGTGATCGAACCCTTCGGCACCAGTCATCAACGTTCCGCCCGATGCGCCGTGCTGTTCGGCGAATTTCAGCAGCCAGTCGCAGATTGACTGATGTCCATGCTTACGGTTCTGTTCAGTGAAAAACGTCAATTGATAGCCTTGCATTGCAGACTCCTTTTCAGGTGTGACGGGTTACGGAAAGCGTGGCCATGCCCAGCGCGGTCATGACTAACGAACCACCGACGTGCAGCGCAAGCATGCCGACCGACCACCCGAGTCGGCCATCTCGAATCAAGGTCAGCAGCTCGGCAGAAAAAGTCGAGAATGTCGAGAGCCCGCCAGCGAGACCGGTGATTAGGAAAAGGCGCCACGCAACAGACAGACCTGCCGTCGAGCCGAAGAACGCGATCGCAAACCCGACGATATACGCGGCGATCAGATTGCACGCGAGCGTTCCCATCGGAATGTTTGGCACGAGCGCGTTCATCGTGACGCTCAAGCCATAACGGGCGAGTGCGCCTAGCATCGCGCCGATGCTGATGGCGATAAGCGAGTACGCCCCTGTCATGATTTAAGTTCCGCTTGACGTTGGGTGCGCATGCGCAGTGAGCTGATGCGCGGCGGGGAGTTCGCAGAGGAACATCACTGCGTGGACCTTGCGCAGCTCATCGGCGTGCTCGCGCATAAAGTCACGCAGGCGTTCTTCTGTGTCGACCAGTTCGAGACACTGCGGATGCCGCATTCCGCTGATTTCTGGATGCTGATGAGAAAGCTGCTCTCCAGGCAGATACCCTGAACTGATTTGATGCAGCATCGCTTGCATGATATTGGACCTCTTCGCGACAGATATCAGGTGATGGGCGAGCGCAGGTGCGCTGAGGCGATGCCAGAACCGCGTCGCTCGGGCGCGGGTCGCAAGCGGGAAGTAAAGTCGCAGCGCCGCAATGCGCTGGTTGTTGCTTTGCTGAATCATTGGCCGCTTTCCCCTGCCGTCACTGCCGGATCAATATACCCACGCGGCTGCTTGCCATTCGCAACCAGTGTCACCGCTGTTGCTTTCTGCGGTCGAGACCCGCCGGGTTCGGCACGCTGTATTCCGTCTGGCACCGGCAGTCGGTGTTTGCGATGTTTGCCATGCCCGACGCGCTGCGCGTGATAGATGCCCGCATGGCCAGAAAACAGATACGCGGTCACGCAGCCGATTGCGGCAAGCGGGCCGATGCCCGTGCCGAACAACTCCATGGCCATGATCGTGGTGGTGATCGGCGTATTTGCGGCCCCGGAGAACACCGCAACGAAGCCGATGGCTGCCATCAGCGCGAACGGCATATGCAGCAGCGGCGCCAGTGCATTGCCGAGGGTCGCGCCGATGTAGAACAGCGGCGTGACCTCGCCGCCCTTGAAGCCTGTACCAAGCGAGGCAACGGTAAAGCCGAACTTTGCGATAAAGTCCCACGGCTGCATCGGCTGCTGAAACGAGCGAACGATGTCGGGAATGCCGAGGCCAATGTAGTGATAGGCATCGAGCGCCCACACGGCGGTCGCTATGACGATTCCGCCCACGAACGGGCGCAACGGCGCATATGGGATGTAGCGCTTCACCAGCGCGCCGAGCTTGTGCGCGCTGGTTGCGAATGCCATGCCGACCAGACCGAACGCAATGCCGGCGATCACGACAGCAACGACGCTCCATGCGCTGATCGGCGCGATCGTGCCGACCGCATAGTGGACGTGATGGACGCCCCATGCCAGACAGACCTGATCGGCGACGATGCCTGCCACGATGCAAGGGAAGAGCGCGTCATAACGCATGCGTCCGATTGCCAGCACCTCGAGTCCGAACACTGCACCGGCCAGCGGTGTGCCGAACACCGACGCGAATCCTGCGCTCATGCCGATCATCAGCAGGATGCGACGATCTTCACGTTCGAGGCGGAACGCATGGGTCAGCTGGTCCGCGAGTGCTGCGCCCATCTGCACGGCCGTGCCCTCCCGTCCGACCGACGCACCGAACAGATGCGAGACGATCGTGCCGCCGAGCACGAGCGGCACCATGCGCAGTGGTACGACCTTCTTCGGATCGTGGATTTCGTCGATGATCAGGTTGTTGCCCGCAATGACTGGCTTACCCAGCAGGTGGTACAGCCAGCCCACGGCGAAGCCCGCCACGGGCAGCAGCCAGATCGCCCAGCGGTGAGCCTCGCGCCACGCGGTTGCGCTATCGAGGGAAATGAGGAAAAAGGCGGAGGCGCTACCTGCGAGAGCCGCGGCGACGCAGGCGATCAGAAACCACTTGCCCAGATAAGGCAACAGTTCGAGTTGTTCAAAGCGTTTGAGTTTGTGCATTGGTCATGTGCGCGATGTTGCTTGGCCTGACCAACGAAAAGGATGTGGGCGCGAGCGCCTACAGTCCCGACGATAGTCAGGTAACTGTAGGCGTCATTAACCGCGCCGTTAGCGCGATGGTTAAAGGAGGAACGCCATCTCCAATCAACTCGGACTATATAGCATCCGATGACAGCGAACAACCGTCTCTCTTCCCTGATTCAGCCGGGGAAGATCTGAATTGCGCCGCGATTCGCGGTAACGGTGTTTCCTGACGGTCCGTTTGAAATCCGCTAGCGGCCATTGCATTGAATGTTCGGCGAAGGGCTGCTGTGGGTCGGCTACGGAATTTGGGGGGGCCGCTCGGCGACGCGCGATCATCGGCGAGCTTCGAACTGCCGGGATCGGCCAGATGCGGTCGTTCGAGCGGGGCCAACGCGCATGCCGGAGCGGCGCTTGATGTCCGTACTCCGGTCACGCGCCCGTCGCGCGCTCGCCTATTGACCCATGCTCCGGAGATTGATAGGATGGCCTCACTTTCAAAACGCCCTCCCGGTCCGCCGGGAGGGCGTTTCGTTTTGGTTCCTGCAACCAAAATGGAACCCTGGAATGAAAGCCTCTCTTGAAATCCGATCTGGCTCGGATGCCGGTCTCGGATATGTGCAGTATGGCAATGGTCCAATTCGCGTGCTGGTCATGCACGACTGGCTCGGCGACCATTCCAGCTACGATGCAGTCATGCCTTGGCTCGATGGCCATTCGTTTAGCTACGTTTTCGTCGATTTGCGCGGCTACGGGCAATCCATCAACCTGGACGGTGAATTCACGGTCGAGGAGATTGCAGCCGATTGCCTCATGCTCGCTGACCGACTGGGTTGGACGCACTTCCATATCGTCGGCCACTCGATGACCGGAATGGTCACGCAACGTATTTCGGCGGACGCGCCGTCCCGCGTCATAAGCGCGATCGCCGTATGTCCCGTTTCCGCAGCTGGAAATCGGTTGAGTCCTGATGCACTGGCTTTCTTTGCCAGCACCATGCAAGACGACGATGCCCTTCGGAGGTTGTTTCGCTTCGTCACCGGAGGACTGTCCGATTCGTGGGCTGAACGCAAGGCCCGACAAAGCCGCGACACAGTCTCACCTGACAGCCGGGCCAGATACCTCGAAATGCTCGTCACGGCGGACTTCGTCGATGACGTTCGGGGTCTTGAAACACCGTATTTGGTCATCGTCGGTGATAAGGATCCCGGACTGGATTCGGAGGCAATGGCGCGCACTTTTCTCGCATGGCATCCGAACGCAGAACTGCAAGTTATCCCCAACTGCGGTCATTACCCGATGCAGGAGTGCCCGCCATATTTCGCAACCGTTATCGAAGGCTTCTTGAAACGCAGTACCACCTGACTTGACTGGCCGCAGGAAAGCCGGAAACGGACATATTCAGGCACGGGCCTGGATTGTCCGCACCGGGTCGGGTGCTGCCGATCATGGCCATCGACGGCGAGGCACGCGACCCGCAATTCTCATCGGGCAATAGTCGGCCAATAGTTGCCGTTCGCGTAAGATGGAAGTTCGTGGCCTCAATGACCGCTTCCCCGTTTACAGGAGCCATTAGCTATCGCAGCCGCCCATCGGAGTCAGGCCTCGGCAGAAACTTCGGCCTATGGCAGGATGTGCCGAGCAATAAACCCTGCGACAGGTCGAGCTATGTCCTGTGCGAACTAGGCGTTATGCGACGGGTTAGAGTGGAATTTTTCCGGCGGGCACTTCGACACCGGGATCGACCCAGCGCTGCGTGACGCACGTGCAAATTTTGTCGACACCATCATGGTGAAGCGTCAATCACGACGGCGATGTTAAACAGGCTGGCACTGTAAATTGCACCGCGGCACCTCGGGGCTGGTTCGAACTCGCCCATAACCGGCCGCCATGCGCGTCGATGATGGAGCGGGAGATCGACAATCCCATACCCAAGCCAGTGGGCTTCGAGGTATAGAAGGGCGCGAAAACCTGCTCGGTGTTATCGAGAGCAAACCCAGGTCCTGAATCACGCACGCTCACAAGCACGCAGTCCGAATCGGCGTGCTGCGTCTGGATCTGCAAGTCCCGTATGCCGTCGCTAGCGAAGGTCATTGCCTCCAGCGCGTTGATAATCAGGTTCAGTAGTACCTGTTGCAGTTGGACGCGGTCTCCTTGGATCAATGGTAAATCGTCGGATAGTTCCGTCTGCACTGAAGCGCCCCGCTTAGCCGCTTCGCCGCGGGTCAGTTCGATCACTTCGCTAATCGCTTCATTGATATTGACCGGCTCTTTGCGTGGCGGCGCCTTTTTCACCATTTGACGAATCCGGCCAAGCACATCGGCGGCTCGGGTCGAGTCTTTGACAATTCGACTGAGTACCTGGTCGACTTCTCCGACGTTGGGCGGTTGGGCGCGTAGCCAGCGCAGCGCGGCCTGCGCGCTTGTCACGGTCGCTGCAATGGGCTGATTGACCTCATGCGCAATAGAGGCCGTGAGCTGCCCCATGGTCGCGACACGGTTTGCATGTTCGAGCTCCGTTTGTACTTCGCGATAACGGTGCTCACTTTCGCGAGCTTTTTTCTCCGCTTCCTTTCGCTCGGTTAAATCGAGCACGAAAGCGACACCTTCCCTTTTGCTAGCCTCGAAGCTCGCGAGGCCGACGATGACGGGGATGCGGCAACCGTCCTTCCGGATGTACTCCTTTTCGTATGGCTGGGCGCGTCCGGTGCGGATGGCTTCCGCCAGTGCCTGTTCGCTACCCTCCCGCGAATCCGGCGGCGTCAGGTCGCGCCAACGCACGCGGCCCGATACGAGATCTTCGCGCTCGTATCCCACCATGCGGAGAAATGCGTCATTGGCCTCCAGAATGTCGCCACGAGCATTCCAGACAATGATTCCGATAATGTTGGCTTCGACGAGGCGCCTTATCTTTACTTCGCGTTCTGTGACGTCACGATAAAGACGTGCGTTTTCCAGCGATATCGCCGCTTGGGAAGCCACCAGTTTCAACACAGCGATGCGGGCCGGGCTAAATGCGCTCGCGGTCAGATTGTTCTCGAGGTAGAGCGCACCGACGAGCTTGGTCTGATTCACCAACGGCATACAGAGAATGGAGCGCGCGCGATGCTCGCGGATGTAGGGATCGGCTGCAAACGGTGAGGCGGCCGCCGCGTCATCAAGAAAGATACTGTCGCGGGTGCGCAGCGCATGATAGAGGATCGATTCCGGCAGCGCGGCGGCGCTCACGGGCGCATCGCAAAGTTGCAGCGTCGTCGTTTCACCGCCCGTCGTCACTTCCGCCGCAATGCGTTGTTCGCCGCCGTCCGACAGAACTAGCAGGCCACGTTCGCCGCCCGCGTGCTCGATGGCGGTGCGCATTACCATATCGACCAGCTTTTCGAGAACGATGTCTGCAGAGGCGGCCTGGGTGACCTTGATCACTGTAGCAAGATCGAGGCGTTCGACGGATGCTGCGATCGTGGCCGTCGGGCCTTGAGCAGATTCTTCCGTCCTGAGGAAAGGATGAAGGTCTTCGAGGTGCCGCACTTTTCCGTCGGCGCCCCAACGCAGGTACCCGTAGTGTGCGTCTTGCAGATAGACACGAGAAATCTTTTCGATACCACGCGCTGTATAAAAGCGCGAGGCAAGCTCATTGGCGAGTGCCTCGATGTGGATCGCGCCGTTTTCTTGTGCCGAGTGTATCGCTCTCTCATAAAGGTTTTCAGCATCAACCACTCGACCTTCAACACGTGCAATCTCCGCTCCGATTAGCGCCTCTCGGCTCTCGAAGTTCTCGGGGCAGTTTTCAGCCCAAATCTGGAAGTGGCTGTGGTGTTCGGCCATAGCGCACAAACGCCCCGGCCGCTCACCGGCAGGACTGGAGTCGCATATGGCAGCCTGGACCAGCGCGCTATAGAAATGGTATTCAGCTTCCTCGAAGAACGAGGATGAGGTCCAGAGTAAGGGTTGGGCCTTCGTGGAAGCATCCATGGCTGCCGGATAGTCGGCGGCTAGATAGCGCGCCTGCAATTTCCTGGTCCAGTACCAGCACTCCGCCAGCGCCAGATCCCGGTTGGCGGAGAGATGACTTTCGGTGCGAAACTCGTTGAACTTTTCGTCGTCGAAGCAGCCAAACCTCGGCGTTAAGCCTCGAAGCATCCGGACCAGCGCAAGTTGCGCGGCGATGAAGTCGACGACAAGACCGAATCGGACCTTCTCGGCGTACGCGAGGCCACGCTCAGCCTCGATTTGTAACTCCGGCAGCGCCTCGCCGGCAAAGAGCAGATCCGAATTGAGGCTATTGCCCGCGTAAGCGCCATACGGAAGATCTCCGATGCGGTTCGCCGCGTCGAAGGCGCGACGCAACAGATCACGGCACTCCCGCACAGGTTTCAGCCAGCGTACGACAAAAATAGAGAAGCAAAGATACGTCTTTGCCTCAAAGCGTTTGAGACCGCGGCGATTGACAAGTTCGCAGCCGAGCTGCCCGAATCGATATCCGGCCTGATAGTCGCCGAAACGTCTCCCTGCAACCCTTCCGACATTGGCATAGAGCACGCACGAAGCATCGCAGTTGCCTCGCTCAAGACTCAGATTGACCGCCTTGCAGATCGTCAGGCAAGCCAGGTTTGCATCCGTCTGCAAGGCTGGCGCGAAGAGCTTGCTCAGTGCCTCGACGGTCCCGAGGGACGCTGCGTCCTCCATGAGAGGTAAGTCGATGAGTTCCTCGATTGCACGATCCCCGAGCTGAGACCAGATGCGCTCGTATTCGATCCGCACTGTTTCGTCGCTCGGGTGCGCAGACCAGTCGATGCCGACGTGCCGAAGATATGCGATACAGACCTCAACTGCGCGGTCGCTTCGATCAAGTACCAAATAGACATCCAGCTGCAGGCAAGCGACGAGCGCATGTTCGACCGTTGTCTTGGCGCTAGCAGACAAGGCCTTCAGGCGCTCGTCTGCTAGCGACGGTTGCCCTGTCAGGAATTCACATTCTGCCCGGTTCAGTTCCAGTGAAAACGTCAGGTCGTGCCGGTTCTCCCAGCAATCGGTGCCCAATAGCTCTGCGCCGGTGACCAGATAGCTGAGCGCCGAGGTATAGGCAGAGGACGCCTTGGCGCGTTGGCCGGCGAGGAGATTGAATCGGGCAAGTTCGTCACGCTCGTCCTGTCCAGCAATCAGCGTCGCACCACGATTGAGCTGACCCACTATCTCGAAGATCGCTTCCTCGCGCCGTTCTGGGCGCGTCTGCGCCGCTAGCAGCCACCCGATCCGCAGATGAGCCTCGGTGCGAGAGTCTATAGGGATGGTTGAATAGGCAGCTTCATGAATGCGGTCATGAACAAACGCATAGGAGTTCTCCTGCCGCCCGACGAGTTCTTGACGGATAGCCTCCCACAAGGCCGAGTGGACCTGAGCTTCCTGTATGCCAAGAACGGTCGAAAGCGTCGCGGTTCCCGCGGCATTACTTAAACACGCAAGATGTTGCATGACTTGCAGCGGCGTTGTCAGGTTGATGGCCCAGTCACGTAAGATGGCGTGATGAAGAAATCGAAATCGCTCTATCACGGTCACCGTTTCCCAGCCGAGGTCATCAGTTGCGCTGTACGTTGGTATTTCCGCTTTCCGTTGAGCTTGCGCGACATCGAAGAACTGCTCTTCGAGCGCGGCGTGACCGTGACATACGAGACAATCCGTTGCTGGTGCGACAAGTTTGGCAAGGGTTTCGCCCACCGGGTCAAAGCTGCGCGACGCAAGCCGGGTAGCACATGGCACCTCGACGAGATGTTCATCACGCTGCGTGGCGAACCGCACCTGCTGTGGCGTGCGGTCGACGAGCATGGCGCCGAACTCGACATCTTGGTACAAAAGCGGCGCGACAAAGCCGCGGCCAAACGTTTCTTCAAGCGTGTGCTGCGCTCCAGCCCCGTACCGCGCAAGATCGTCACCGATCAGTTGCGCAGCTATCCGGCGGCAAAAGCGGAGATTCCGGAACTTGCGAACGTGAAGCACGTGTTCGTCACAGCAGACGCCCGACTGAACAACCGCGCAGAGAACAGCCACCAACCAACGCGCGAACGCGAGCGTCGCATGCGCGGCTTTCGAGACCCGAAACGCACACAGAATTTTCTCTCGTGCTTTGGGCCGATCAGGCAACACTTCGCGCTCAACCGGCATCTGCTGCGCGCTTCCCTCTATCGCAAACAGCTCGCGGCGCGATTCGTTGCCTGGTGCGAACTCACCAAAGTTACCGAAAATCCGTCCTGCGTGTTCTGAGGGACGCCCTTTCCTGCCGTCTCTCCGCCTCGGTCTCGATAAGTTGACAGAGCCCTTAGTCGGACCCCGTCAACGATGGACCGCGAGTGGCGCTCACGAATGTATTGAGCAGTGACTTGGATGGCTGGACGAAACCCTGGCAAGCGCGGACCAGTAGTCAGCCAGGAGATTGGAGGCTGTGAAAGAGATGATCATGACGCAATCAGAATCCAGTGACACGCAGTTGATTCAGTGGGAGGCACATGCCTGTCTGCCGTTGATTCCAGGGCAGGACATGTCGCGCCTGACGAGATATCGGGACGCCGGATTCCACCATGTGTCCGTCAACGTGGGCATGGACATGACGCCTTTCGATACCGTCATGCGGATGATCGCGAGTTTTAGAAGCTGGCTGACTCGGCACCCAGAAAAGTTTGTGCTGGTGGGCACCACTGACGATATTTATCATGCGCGTCAATATGGAAAGCTCGCCGTATCGTTCGACCTCTAAGGATCAAATATGCTGCTCCAGGATCCCGCTATGGTCGAGCTATTTGCGAATTTAGGGGTACGCCAGATGCTGCTGGCCTACAACCGCGACAACAGTTGTGCCGGCGGATGTCATGGAGCCGGGACCGGATTGACCGCTCTAGGCCACGAAGTCGTAGGCGCTATCAATACCGCCGGAATCATCATCGACTGTTCGCATGCGAGCAAACGATCAAGTCTTGAGATTATAGAGACGTCACAGCGACCGGCGATCTTCTCTCATACGAATATCAAAGCAATTTTTGATCATCCGCGAACGATCGATGATGAACAGATTCTCGCGTGCGCGGCTCAGGGAGGTGTGATTGGCCTCACAGGCTTGAGCATATTCCTGGGGGATCCGTCTGCATCTGTGGACGCTTACATTCGGCAAATCGATTACGTGGCTGAGCGAGTCGGAACGCGCCATATAGGTATAGGTCTCGATACCGAGCTGTACCCAGCGCATAAAGATTTGCCAGACAAGGAGAACGAAGATGACTGGTGGCCGCATGAACACTATGGGCAGATGAATGGGCATACCCAATTACAACCGGAAACGCTCGGCGAGGTTGCTAAAGAATTGACGCGACGGGGTTACTCAAAATCGGATATCGATGCGATTTATGGTGAAAACTTCATGCGTATCGCGAGATCTACCTGGCCGAAGTCTCCCGCCAGCATGTCCGTTTGACGATGTCTCTGCTCAAACAGCAACAAATGCCTTCCAGCTCAATTCGATAGCCATTGCAACCGTTAATGCATTAAGAGCAATCTAAGGCGGTAAGTGGGCGGGACCAAGGGTCCCGCAGCAGAGAAAGTCTCGGTTCGAGTTTGTCGTCAACGACCCAGCGCCCATGCTTCAGCATCGGCGCCGGCGGGAATGTGCATTGGAGATGACGGGTCCGTCGCCGCACGCCACACAGCTTCGGCGACGTCTTGTGCTCGAGTGGTGGGCGAAGATGTATCCCGCATCCCAGCGAAAACCTTTTGTGCAAAATCCACGTATGCTTCATGATCGAAGCCATGCATGCGGCTCCGCGCGCGCTCTCCGAAACGAGTCTCGGGCGCGCGCCCAGGAAGCACGAGGCAAGCCCGGATACCAAACTGCTCAAGCTCCAATGCCATCGACTCGGTAAATGCGCCTGCCGCGGCCTTGCTCGCGCGGTAAGCCGCAATCAGAGGTACCGCTTTCAACGTCACGCTTGACGTGACGTTAATGATGACGCCGGTTTTACGCTCCCGAAACTGCGGTATCACCGCCTGCGTCACCGCGATCGTGCCGAACGTGTTGGTTTCGAAAAGCTCCCGTACCGTGTCGAGCGGAGTGACCTCAGCCGGGGACGCTGCGCCGAAGCCCGCATTGTTCACCAGCACATCAATTGGGCCAGCGGCATCGACAGCCTTTTCGATGCTCTCGGCATCAGTGACGTCTAGCGTCAGCACCCGCAAGTGCTCCGAGCGTGGCAGCACATCGGCACGCGGTGTGCGCATCGTGGCGACGACCTGCCAGTCACGAGCCAGAAAGTGGCGGGCGATTTCGAGGCCAAATCCGGAGGAACAGCCTGTGATGAACACGGTTTTCATGGGGACTCTGTGTGAGGTAGTTTGTGTAGGCCATACGATAGAGCTTGAGTACCGTACGTTCTACAATTGAGAATCCAGATTTCATTTGCAGGAGTCCGACAATGACGGACCCATTGGCGGAAGTCGTGACGCTGCTACAACCGAGCGCCCGGTTTTCCAAGCTGGTTGTTGGTGCCGGCCCTTGGCGTGTCAGCCGCCCAGATACGGGTCAGCCGTTCTACTGCGTAATCCTGGAAGGCGTTTGCCATATAGCAATCGACGGACACACACCGATCGGACTCGTTTCTGGAGACTTTGTCCTTATTCCCGCAGTTTCCGGAATGTCGATGTCCAGCCTTGTGCCACCACCACCTGGTGTTGAAACGTCGATACCGGTCTCGCTCGGAAACAATGAATTTAGAATCGGCCAGCCGAACGGGCCTGTTGATTCCCGGATGATGGTCGGCTACTGCCGCTTTGGCTCCCCCGATGCGTCATTGCTGGTTTCATTGCTACCAGAGCTCGTGCACGTCCGCGGCGCCGCGCGATTAACAACCTTGGTTCAGTTGGTGCGGGAAGAGTCCCTCGCGCAGCGGCCGGCGCGCGACGTTGTGCTGTCACGACTGCTGGAAGTGTTGCTTATCGAAGCGTTACGGTCCACGGCGGAATCAACAGCTTCCCTAGGTCTGGTTCGCGGGATGTCCGATTCCCGCCTCGCTGCCGCGATCCGCAGAATGCACGAAAAGCCCGCACGCGCGTGGACAGTGATTGAACTCGCGAAAGAAGCTGCGTTATCGCGCTCCAGTTTTTTTGAACGCTTCAACCGCGCGGTCGGTTTGGCGCCCATGGAATACCTGCTCACCTGGCGTATGGCGCTCGCAAAGAACTTGCTGCGACAGACGAACGGCCGTATCACCGAGGTTGCACAGCGAGTTGGATACAGTTCCGCGAGTACATTTAGCGTCGCTTTCACTCGGCATGTCGGACGATCGCCTTCACAATACGCGCGAGAAAACCAGCAGGCTGCCGGTCAATGTCTAGCGCGGTAGCCGGGTAAGCTTGCATGCTCTTACATGCGCTCAATCACATGACGATCGACAAGGGTAACTTGATTACTACCTTCATTAGCCGCGAGTTCTTGCGTGGCGCCCTCGAACTCGAACAAACTGAACGGGGGCTCATGCCGCACCGTCTGCCCGCTCGAGCGCGTGCTCAATGCACTGACCCGCAGTTGGCGATGGCCGAGTCTCAGCCTTCAGGAGTACGGCTGGTCTTTCGCACTCAGGCGACGTACATCGAGCTTGATGTCCTGCCAACACGGTACGCATACGCGGGAGTCCCGCCGCGGCCACCCGGTGTGTATGACCTGCTGGTCGACGGCAGCCTCCTCCATCAAAGCAGTGCGACGGGTGGCGACACCGTGACTATCGACATGGCCAGCGGCGCCGTTTCGAAGCAATCGGGGTCTCTGTCCACGCTACGGTTCACCGGTCTGCCCAGCCATGAGAAGAAAGTCGAGATCTGGCTACCGCACAACGAAATCACGGAGCTTGTCGCGCTGCGCGCCAACGCCCATTTCGACGCCATTGCTGACGAGGGTCAAAAAGTGTGGCTGCATCACGGCAGTTCCATCAGCCATGGCTCCAACGGAGATAGCCCGACTTCGATCTGGCCCGCGCTTGCCGCTTCTCTCGGTAACGTGGAACTGGTCAATCTCGGATTCGGTGGCGGCGCGCTGCTCGACCCCTTCACCGCCCGAACGATCCGCGACACGCCTGCCGACATGATCAGCCTTAAGATCGGCATCAATCTCGTCAATACGGATCTGATGCGGCTGCGCGCATTTGCGCCAGCGGTTCATGGCTTTCTCGATACCATTCGCGAAGGCCATCCAAACGTGCCGTTACTGGTCATCTCGCCGCTCTATTGCCCCATTCACGAGGATACGCCTGGTCCTGGAGCGCTCGATCTGAACGCACTAGCCGCAGGGAAGGTTGCGTTTCGGGCGACGGGTGATCCAGCCGAACGCAAGGCCGGAAAGCTGACGCTGACCGTCATCCGTGATGAGTTACGACGCATCGTGCAGCAGCGGGCTGCGAACGATCGACATCTGCGCTATCTGGACGGACTTACGCTCTACGGTCAACAGGATTTCGCCGATCTGCCTCTGCCCGACCAACTGCACCCGGATGGACCTGCACACCTTCGCATCGGCAAGCGGTTCGCCGAACTCGCGTTCGGCGGTGGTGGCCTTCTTTCGGCTGAGTGATCAACACGTTGAGGTTTGGAAAGGCATTGCAATCGGACAATCAAGCGATACCGTTGACTGTCCGTTTGTGGCCCGCGTGGTTTCTTTCGCAATCGACATCGCAGCCATGAACCTCGTCAGGCTGCGATTGGCAGTACGCGACCCTCTCCGGTCAGACGGCCGTCTCCAAAGCGGTCAGTCAGCCAAATCCGGGTTTCGCGAAGCGGAGTGCCGATAAGCGGCCGTTGGTGACCTCACCCGATCGGCCACAAGCGGTCGGTGACGGACGGACGCAGATCGTCGACAATGGGTTGCGACGACCCGCGACTTTAAGTCAATTATCAAGCCTCCTATAAGCATGCCACTCGAATACCTTGTCATGTTTCAATACCATGAGCCCGAATCCCGCCAACTATTCGAGCGAGGAGTGATTGAAGACTATGAATCAACGACTGGAGTTTTCATTACGGCCAACTCGGCAGAAGAAGCTTTGATTTGGTGCAACGCAATCGCGCAGGAGGTCCTTTGGCACTGCAATGACGACAGGTCGTTGGACTGGAAGCAATTGGGATATTCGTGCTGGATTGAATCCGATCTTGAAACGTCGTCATGGAGTCATTGTTTGGGTTTTTTTCAGCATGTGCTGATCGGCGAAATGCCCAATGTCGACGCAATGGGTACTGACGCATACGTGAGCTGGCAGAAGCGGTAGCTCAACCGGCCGCCGTTCGAATGACCGAGTTCGAGAATTGCGAGAGACCGCTCTGGGTCGACTAGGGAAGTTCGGCGATCAGCCGTGGCGGGCCGTTTGTCGTCAGCCGACGGATATCCGGGTTCGGCCACTAGGCGACGCTCGCCGAAGATATCACTGGACATTCATATGACTGGTCCGCCCTGGAAAGAGCCATTCGCTTCGTCCTGAGGTTGGCCGCAAGCTCCCGTCAAGAACACGTTGCGCGAACGAATTTCGGTATCGCAACCGCTTTGAGTTGTCTCGTTGTGAACTAAGAGGTGTAGTTGCCGAATAGCTCGTGACCGACCTCAGCGAAAGGCACTGTCTGCCCTCTCACGCTAACAACCCTTCACGACACAGATGGCGCATTTCTGCTATCGGTATCGGACGATAGCAATCTCGGCACGCTCGATGGTCGACACGTAGATGTGTCGATGCGTATTGGTCGACTCCCGATACGTGTGCGTGTTGTAGACGATAGCGGCATCGCCACCCGCTTGCCGAACCGCATCTACGATGCGCGACGTCGTGCCATGCATGCCGGGCAGCGGCAGCCAGTTGGTGACCATCGTCTGCTTGACGATGTCATATGGACGGGTGGGTGCGCCATGCAACCAGACATCAATACCGTCGACAACTTCTGGTCCCTGATCGGATGTGGAGCCCGCAGAGGGCCCGGTGAGCAAGCTGTCCATAGGTTGCGGCAATGAGCAACCGGCGATGCAGAGCACGAAGGAGCACGAGACAGCCCAGCGTGAAGATAAGGGAAAGCGCATGTGAGAGTTTCATATCGGGACGCACACAAACAGGTGCCAAAGTGACCCATCACGTTTCGGTCGCGGCAGCAGAGTAGCCTCAGACTCGCGATGGCGGGCAACGCGGAATTGCGATGCCCAAGGTCATTCTGGACGCCCGAGGCCGCGACGGAAAGCGTGACATGGTCGCAATAGCGGCCACGTTGATGTTGTTGACGGCCACGCATCGGCAGCGCGCCTCGCGGTGGCCGGAACTGGTGCCGTTCTGACCGTCAGACTCATTTCGAACCCCTCATAATTTCTCTGACCGCTAGCGCTTCGTACGCAGCGCGCGGTCGTTTGGAATTGGTTGGAATTGAGAGGAGTTATGAATGGCATTGCTTGAACTGCATCCGGATACGCTTGAATCGATCATCCCGTCGGACGGGATCGTGGTCGTCGATTTCTGGGCGCCCTGGTGCGGACCATGCCGGCATTTTGCACCCGTGTTCGAGGCCGCCGCCTCAGCGTTTCCGGACATCGACTTCGTGAAGGTCAACACGGAAGAACGCTGGGATCTCGCAGCGGCGGCCGGGATACGCTCTGTACCGACGCTGATGATCCTTCGCGAGGGCATTCTCGTCTATCGGCAGGTGGGCGCGCATTCCCAGTCGCAGTTGACTTCTATCATCTCGACGACAAGGACATTGAACATGAACGAAGTTCGCGCGCATGTCGAGCATTCTCTTAGCCAATACGAATAGCAATCGGGAGACGGCATGTGCCGTCTCCCGTGTGATGTCTCGTGCTGCCGGTAGCCGGAGTGCAGTGTCTCAAGTGGCGGCAATAGCCTGCCGCACGGTTTCCAGCAGCGCCGGACCCTCGCCGCGAAAGCGCTGGCGATATTCGATCGGCGTCACGCCGAGACGCCGGATGAACGCGCGGCGCAAGCTGTTCTGATCACTGAACCCGCACACGTACGCCACTTTCTTGAGGGGCGTATCGCTTTCCTCGAGCATTCGTCTGGCAGCCTGCACGCGCGCAATTTCGACGAAATCACCGGGCGTCGTGCCCGTCTCTCGTTTGAACATCCGCGAAAAGTTTCTGACGCTCATTCCCGCCCGACTGGCTAGCACTTCGACGGAAAGCTCCGCCGACAGATCGTTGAGGATCGATTCCTGAATGTCCCGCAACGGGCTGCGTTCGGTGACCTGCGCTGCCAGATGCAGACTGTATTGCGATTGACCGCCAGGGCGTTTGACGAACATCACGAGTTCACGGGCAACGCGCAATGCCACGCCACGGCCGTGATCTTCTTCGACCAGGGCGAGTGCGAGATCCATTCCAGCCGTTACGCCCGCAGACGTGTACACAGGACCATCCTTGACGAAGATATGGTCAGGTTCGACACGCACGTTCGGATAGCTCTTTGCGAGCCGTGCCGCGGAATTCCAGTGCGTGGTGGCGCGCCTGCCCGTGAGCAAGCCCGCACGGGCGAGCAGGAACGCGCCTGAACAGACGGAGCCTAGCCGGCGCACGTAGCGGGACTGTCCGACGAGCCACGCAATCAACTCCCCATTCTCTTCATACTCGTAAATGCGCGGACTTCCGGCTACGAGCAGGGTGTCGATGTCGCAGGGCGTGTCGGCGATCGACGCATCGGGAAGAAACCGCATGCCATTCGACGCGGAGATGGTTTCCAGGGTAGGGGCGACGGTCAGCAGCGCGTAGGCATTCGGATCGCCTAGCTGACAGTTCGCTTCGGTAAACACGTCCATTGGCCCGGCAAGGTCGAGCATCTGGACGCCGGGAAACACCAAGAGAGCGATTCGCATCATGACTCCGGACGCTGATCGATTGAAGCTATCTGCATTGTATGCGCCAGGACGCCGTCACCAGAACCGATGGCAGGAAATGGGCCGAGTGTGGCCGTTATTTCGCATCACGCCTCATTCGTAACCCGATGCGGCTTTCCGTCCGTGCGTGTCCTTACCTTATCGCAACTTGACCGTTTCTGACGGCTTCCCACGACTCACCGCGGTGCTATTCGTTGGCAGAATGGGACGGCCATGATCTGGCAATTGGGTGTTCTTTTTTTGTGAGGAGGTGCATCAGGTGGCCTGGTTTTGTGTGTTCCTGGCAGGCATTTTCGAAATTCTATTCGCCACTGGTCTGAAGTATTGTGCAGGATTCACACGTTTTTGGCCAACGCTCGGCGCCGCGGTGTCGCTGCTGGCCAGCATGACGCTTCTGGCAGCTTCTGTGCGGACTTTGCCCATCGGCAGCGCTTATGCCGTGTGGACGGGCATTGGCGCAGCGGGTACGGCCATTCTTGGCATCCATCTGTTCGGCGATTCCGCGTCGCCGGCCCGGATGGCCTTTCTCGGGTGCATCGTCGTCGGCGTGATCGGTCTGAAAATGGCTTCGTAGTCCGGCCTGGCGTTTTGGCGTCGTCATCCGCCACGGTGGTTCAGTCTTATTTTTTTGCAGGTTCTTACATGCTAGACAAGGTTCTGGGCGCAAAGCTCCAGGTCTGGATGGAGCGCGTTCGAAACGAGCTCGATCTTCCTGTTCGTTTGACTCTATGGAACGGTATCAGTCACGACCTCGGGTCGTTCGATACACCTCTCGTATCGCTGCGCATCAATGACATCGGCGCGATCGGTGCGTTTCTCGACCCGAGCCTCGATACGCTTGGCGAGGCCTACGTGCGGGAGTCAATCGATATCGACGGCAAGGTGGCCGATATCGTTGATGTCGCTTACAAGCTGGCCGCGCTGCCGGCACCATCGACTGGCGGCGCGAGCCTGGCGGGCAAGCTGATGCGTAAGTACGCGCATTCGAAGAGCGATGACAAGGCGGCAATTCAATACCACTATGACGTGTCGAACGACTTCTACCGCCTCTGGCTCGACAGGAAGATGGTCTATTCGTGCGGCTACTTCGAATATGGTCTTGAAACGCTCGACGAAGCGCAAGAAAAGAAGATCGATCTGATTCTGTCGAAAATAAGGCTCAGGCGCGGGCACACACTGCTCGATATCGGATGCGGCTGGGGTGCGCTGATCATCAGGGCGGCGCAGCGCTTCGGAACGCATTGCGTCGGCATTACGCTATCCGAACGACAGTACGATCTCGCGCTCGAACGGGTTCGCGAAGCACAGGTCGCCGATCTCGTCGAGATCCGTCTTCAGGACTACCGGGACGTGACTGGCCAATTCGACCGGATCACGAGCGTCGGCATGTTCGAGCATGTCGGGCCAGACAATCTCGAGGAATACTTCTCACGTATCCAGTCGTTATTGACCGACAACGGTATTGCGATGAATCACGGCATCACGTCGACGGATGCTGAGAGCGGCGATTCTCCTCACGGCGGCGGAAGCTTTATCGACAAATACGTATTCCCTGCGGGAGAACTGCCGCACATCTCACTGGCGCTGAAGACGATGCAGTCGGGCGGACTGGAGCCACTTGACGTCGAGAACCTCCGCCGACACTACGTGCGTACGCTGGCGCACTGGACCGAGCATTTCGAAGCGCAGGCGCAGCGCATCCGCGCAATGGTAGGTGAAACGAAGTACCGGATCTGGCGCGTGTATCTGGCGGGTTGCGCGCACGCATTCGCGGTGGACAACGTGTCGATCTTCCAGATCGTGTGCCAGAAGTCGCGGCAGCCGGCGGCCGTGATTCCCTGGTCGCGTCGCTACATGTACCGCTGATCCGTTTCACAACGCGTGGCGTCCGCACGTGCGTCACGCGGTTAGTGAGTTGCCGTAGCATCCATCGTTCATTCAGGGAGAGGCGACTTGTCATCCGCGTTCATCCCGTTCCTGATGCATTCGAGAAGGTCGACTGAATGCATCATCCATTTCCGCTTACCCGTGTCATCCGATGACGAGCGATTCATCCTCGCAGCGGTGGAACTGGTTGTTGATGGTTTCGATGTCGAACTGGTGTGGTCCCGAATTGAAGGACGCCACGCGACGTGCGTCGTGCCGTATGAAGTCGTTGAATCGTTCCTGAATGCACTGCTTGATGCTCTGCTCTTCGCTTCCGGGCAAGGGCAGCAGCCAGTTCACTTTTGCGCAGACGAAACAAAACCTCCACGCCCGCGACGATAGCGGTGCGTGGAGGCTGGTGTGACGCAAGACCTGCTGCGGCATGAAATTCATGCCGCAGCATCCATGCTTATGCGCCGAGAAGCTTGCCGTTGAACAGGAAGTGCAGCGTCCGGACGAACAGCACGGCGATCGCAATGGTGAGAAGCGTGAGCAGAGCGATAGCAATGAGCGTCACGGGCCAGGCCTGCACGAACATCGAGTACTTCAGCGACGCGCTCGTCAGCGCGGCCATCGGAAAGCTGATCGCCCACCAGCCGGCCGCAAACGGGATGCCCTTACGGAACACCTTGAACGCCAGCGTCACGAACACGAACAGACCGAAGTAGAAAAGCAGGCCCGCAAACGTATCGACGTGCTGCGTGAAGTTCGTGTACGCGAGGAAGCCGACTTCAAACGGCGCGATCAGAATCACCATCGAGGGCACCATCCCGACGGGCAGCGGTTCGTGATGGATCAGGCGCGACATGATCATCGTGAAGAACAGCAGCGCGATCATCGCGCCAACGGCGAGCCCGAACAGGTTGACTTCATGCGCCCAGGGCATCGGCATCGTGCCGCCGGCCACGGCAATGTCGAGTGTCGCCACGCCCGGTATCAGCCACGCCGGAACCGCGTGGCCCGCATCGATCTTGCCCTGCAGCAAACGGCTCGCGATCACGAACGAGAGCGCCACCGTGCTGATGGTGCCGATCGTCCAGACCACTTCGGAAAGCAACAGGCTGACGGGCGCGATGACGGACGACAGCAGCAGGATCGCAATCGTGATCGTGCCGAAGAAGTTGCCTGCAATCGGGTGACGGAATTCGCCGGCCACTGCGTCGGGATGCCTGAACCACTTAACGAGGTATCCGCCGCTGAGCAGCAGGAAAACCACGACGGCGAGCGTGCCGATTGCGCCTGAAACATAGGGGCTCACGCCGAACTCGTGGCTCGTGAGCCGCCACGCGAGGGAGAGGCCGGCAATACCCATAACAGAGCCGAACAGGTTCACTGGCAGATTCTTGATGGAAGCGCTATTTCGGACAACTTGTGGGCCGGGGGAAGAAAGCGTGGACATGATGAACCTCCTGAATATTTTGAATTCCGATCGGGCAAGCGCCCGGTGTCTTGGAACAAATTTTGGTTCATGAATCGCGTGGCCGAAAGTCGCTCAACGATCAAATTTCGGCCATCGAAGGACAGAGAACGGCCAGCCGGCCAAGAGGCGTTTCTGAAGTGCCCCTGCGACGGATAACGCTCAGCGTTCAAGCGCCGTTGTGCCGAGAACGGCCGCGACGTTGCGCCTGAGCGTCTGCGCTCCGCTGAAGCCGCACAACTGGGCGATCTGCGCAATGGAGTGAGTGGATTGGACGAGCAATCGCATCGCTTGCGTGACGCGCTGCGTGCGCACGAATTCGAGCGGCGTGGTGCCCGTTTCGCGGACGAACACGCGTGCGAAATGGCGCTCGCTCATCCCGGCACGGGCAGCGAGGCGAGACACGCAAAGATCCGCTGACAGGTGCGACAGGATGTAATGCTGAAGTTCGCGGATGCAGGCGCGTTTGCCCATGCGAAGACAGGGCCGCGCGGCCCGTTTCATTGACGTTCGACAGCAGGTGTCGAGACGTTGAGCCAGTTGGGACGCGGCGAACTGTCCGAAGTCATCCCTGACGAGTTCAAGCGCAAGCTCGACGCTGGATTCCGGGCCGAACGCCGTCAACACCTTGCCGTCACGTATGAAGGATTGATCGGACCTCGCGACGACGGTTGGCCATCGTTGCGAGAACCGCCGAAGCGCGGCAGGGTGAAGCGCGACCGTGCATCCGTCGAGCAGACCCGCGCTGGCAAGCAACGGTACCGCCTCGCCGACCGCGCCGATGCGGCGCGCCTTTTGCCCCGCTGCGGCGATCCATTCGACGAGCGCCGCTGCGGTCGGCGACCGGTCCGATTCGCCACCCGCTATGAGCAGCGTGTCGAAATCGGGCGTGGTGGTCGCAATGGTCGAATCGGCCATCACGGCGAGGCCGCCTTTCCCCGTCACATACAGGAAGTCCAGCCCGATCAGCTGGAACCGGTAGTGTTTGCCGTTGTTAGAGCCTTCATCGAGTAGGCTGAGTGTGTCCATTGCCGCAACAAGGTCCGACGTCCTGTGACGTGGCAGGACAAGGATTCCGATATGCATCGTTGCCCCGATTCGTTGAACGCAATCGAGTGTAGGGCTGCGGTTTGATCCGGATCGCGGCATGGCGCTTTGTTGACGCGTTGTGTCCGGAAATGAAGCCGCGTGCGCAGCGCATCGGATACAGCATCGGCATGGGTGTGCCGAGATGGCCGTTCGATGCCCTTCTTTGGCTTGAGTTCGAATCTCGCGCCCATGGACCCCTTGGCGCGGCCTAGCCGACAATGCTCGTCAGTTTGCAGTGCGGCGTAAGCATGCAGATATCCGAACTATATTGATGGAGAAGCAAATGACTCCCATAACGCTGTATCACGATGGCTGCTCGATCTGCGTCGGAGTGGTCGAGAGCATGGACACGTTGATCGACAAGACCCGCTTTGCGCTGCGTGTCGTCAATCTGTCGGAACGGCGAGATGCGGTAGCGGAAGCTGAAGCGCTACGCGTATCGCGTTTGCCGTCGCTCGTGTTCGGCGGGCAAGTGATCGAGATCGACCCGCATGCACCGATTTCGGCGTTCAGGGAGCCTGAGTGGCATGTCGGTCCCTCGCCGGAAAGCCTTTGAACCGTACGGGCAAACGTTCGCGGCGTCGCTATTCAATCTCTGTCACCGTCTGGGGCAAGAGCATGTCGAACACACAGTTGGTCAACGTTATTTCGAATATCGAGCGCGTCAGCAAGGACGCGCATGGGCAGTTGTCCGCGCCGCAACTGCGCGAAGGACTGAAGGCGCTCTACGGACCTCTGCCCGTCAATCCGCGAGCGAGCTTTAGAACCCTCGACTTCCCCGGGTTCAAGGGACTTCATTGCAGCGCGCCACAGGGGTTAGCCGGTAAGGCGATCCTCTTTCTGCACGGCGGCGGATTCGTGATGGGTGAGCCTGAGACATTCCGTACACTGATCGCCGAGATCGCCGTGCGCACGACGGCGAACGTGTATGCGCTCGATTACCGGCGGGCGCCGGAGCATCCTTACCCCGCAGCCTTCGATGACACCGTTGCCGCCTGGTGCTGGCTGCTGCAGCAGGGATACGCGCCGGAGTCGATCGCGCTCGTCGGCGATTCGGCAGGAGGAGGATTGTGCGCGTCGCTGATGCTGGATCTGAAGCGTCGCTGTCTCGCTCTGCCGTCTGCGGCGTTCCTGATTTCGCCGTGGCTCGATTTGAGCATGTCGGGGCAATCGGTCTTGACAAAGGCTAGCGTCGATCCCGTCGTTTCACCGGAAGGTCTTGCATTCTTTGCACAAAACTACTTGCGTGCGCAGTCGCATACCACGCCGTTCGCGTCGCCATTGTTCGGCGACCAGGCTGGCTTGCCGCCGTTGCTGATTCACGTCGGCGGCAACGAGACCTTGCTCGACGATTCGGTGCGCTTCGCGGGCAAGGCAGGTGCTGCCCAGGCGAGAGTGCGCCTCGATATCTGGCCACAAATGATTCATGAATGGCACATATGGCATTCCGTTCTCGACGAAGCGGATGCCGCGCTGGAAGAAGGCGCCATGTTCCTGCGCGTGCATCTCGGCATCGACATGCGCCCGGCGTCCGCCGACGTTTCCACAACTGCCTGAAAGAGTGCTCAAACCATGCCGATATTGCGCGTCAACGGTGTCGACCTCAGTGTCGCGATAGAGGGGACGGGACCGCCGCTGCTGTTTCTTCACGGACTCGGCGCGAGCGGGCGTGTGTGGTCGAAGGAGGTCGAGTCGTTCAAGCCGTACTTCACGACGGTCGCAATCGACGCGCGAGGTCATGGCCGATCGGCGCGTCCCGCGCACTATACGCTCGACGACCATATCGACGATGCCGCAGGCGTCCTCGATGTGCTCGGGATGACCGACACTCGTGTCGTTGGCTCGTCGATGGGCAGTTACGTCGCGCAGGGTCTCGCTGCGAGATACCCCGCGCGCATTCATAGCCTGGTGCTCGTCGTGCCGAAGTGTCATGGCGAGACATCGTCATCGGCGCGGCTGATTGCGGAACATGCCGATGAATTCAAGGGCATGACGCATGACGAGCAGCAGGAATATCTGCTGAAGCTGTCCTTCGGCCCTTACGCGAGCGAGCCAACGAAGGCGGCGTGGATCAGCGAAGAGCGCCGCGTTCCATTGACGCCCCCGGAATGGGCCTCTGCCGCAGCGGCGTTGACGGGCTTCGATCTGAGGCCAGCGCTGCCGCGCATCAAGGCCAATACGCTGGTCATGTCCGGACGCTACGACCGGCTCAACAGCGTGCAGGACGGTCAGGAGTGTGCGAGCCTGATTTCCGATGTGGAATTCGTCGAGATGAAGCGTTCAGGTCATTTTCCCAACGTCGAAGAGCCGACGCTCTACATCACGTTGCTGCGCGAATTTCTCGCAGGCTGGTAATGAGGCGTCTATCGAAACGAGAGATGTTGAAGTTCAAAAGAGGTTCATGTGCAAGATTCGCAAGTTCAAGATCCCGAAGAGGTCGGGCGTGGGTTTTCAATTCTCGGGATGCTCGACACGCGTGCGAAGACACTTGCGGTGATTCGCGAAGTCGCGAGTCATATCGAGCCGGGGATGACGGAAGACGACGCCGTTCAGCTGACGAAGAGCTTGCTCGCGGATGCCGGAATGGCGCGCACGTGGCATCCCGTCATCGTGCGTTTTGGCGCGAACACGGCGAGGCCGTTGACGGAGCAGCCAGCGTCCCGCGTCGTGCTCGCGGAGAACGACATTTTCTTCATCGACATCGGCCCCCGTTATGGTGCATGGGAAGGCGATGCGGGCGACACCTTCGTGGTGGGCGATCATGCGGAGCATGCGCGTTGCGCGCGCGACGTCAAAGCGTTGTTCCATGACGTTCGCGCGTTGTGGATCAACGAGGGGCTCACGGGCGCCGAACTGTACCGGCACGCCGCCGAGGCCGCGTCGAAGGCGGGTTGGCTCCTCGATCCCGTCGTCGCGGGCCACCGACTTTCGGATTATCCGCATGCCGCGATTCATGCGGGTCCCCTGGCGCGACTCGAGCGCCGTCCCGCCGCGATGCGATGGGTCGTCGAATGCCATATCCGCGACCCGCAGGGCAGATTCGGCGCGTTCTTCGAAGACATGCTGCTGCCCGACGAGTATTACGCGTAGCGCAAAGCAGAGTCGCGGTGTAAGACGTCGTAGCTACCCGTGGTATAGAAGGCAAGGGCTAAGAACATTTAGATTTGTTCGACGGCGGCCAACGCGTGCGGAGGCACCGTCAGATTCTTGTGGCCAATAGAAGCCATCGAATAATCCTACGTGGCAGCGATCGTCGGCGTCGCATTGATCCGGATATCGACAAGGGGACGGCGGTGTGAGTTTGCCAATGCAGGAAGGCGCCGTCGAATGCACAATCTTGCCGCCGTCGGCAACCGCCATACAGCTGACATGAACTCACGTCAGTCTCAATGACAGCAAGGCCGAACCGCTGCGCCCTAAAGCTGGCGTGGGTGTCCGGACCACTCGGTTAGCCGCCGTTGAACATCAGACAGCGCGAACGACAGCTGTGGGTCGAGTTATGCCTTTTGCATGGGGCGGCGCCCGAGGCGATCGCCGCGCCCGGTCGTGGGGCACTGGTCGGCCAGGAAGCGACGGTCGCCCATCTCTGCGGTTTGCCCTTCGAACGGCAGGTTCAGCCTCGGCAACAGCCGTACGTCACGGGTCCGACAAGTCAGACTGGCGGACGTCGCCCAGAGTGCTTCGTAAAGCGTCGGCCGAATGTCCGCGGCAAGCGCCTCACAGTCAGCGACCACCAGGGCTCATGCTTCGGCCTCGTAAAGCAGACCGTATTTCCCCCTCGTTCGCCTTATCCGCGCGAAACCGGCTTCGCCCAAATGCATGCCGGCGATCAGAAGCCGTTCGGAACTAACCTGGTCCAACAGCCGGGATCGTGTGGTCGTCGCCAAACACGCGTCTTGATCGAACGCGATTGATACATCCGGCCGCTCAATTTGAATGTGAGGAAAATGTACCACGTCTCCCCAAACCAGCGGACCCGTATCGCCGGATTCGAGGAGATAGCCGGTGTGCCCGTCGGTGTGTCCCGGTAGTGACATCGCCCGGATACCGGGAAGCACTTCCCCATCGTCGAAAGTACGGAGCGTGTCGCTGTAGCAGTCGAACACTCGGCGCGCGATGAGGAAGTTTCCGCGCGCCCGCTCGCTGGCTCGCGCCAGATTGCCGTCGTCCTGCCAACCTCACTTCTCGCTCGTGAACGACAAGCTGTGCGTTAGCAAAGGCCGTTTCTCCGGCGGCATTCAACAGCCCCCCGACGTGGTCAGGATGGGCGTGTGTGAGCAGGATGGTGTCGATTGTGGACGGTTCGATGCCGGCGAGCAATAAATTGCGCTTCAGCCGGCCGCCCCATTGCTTGATCCCACCAGCGCCGCTGTCGATGAGCACGGTGCGGCCCGCGCTGCGCACCACGTAGCAGTTGATATGCACAGCAGCAGGCTCCTTCTGCCCTGCGTCGCCCTGCATTCTGGCGGCCTCCGCGGCGTCGATATTCGAAAGGAAGTCGAGGCTGGCCGTGAGATAGCCATCGCTGATGGCGGCAATCGTGAAGTCGCCGACTTGCTGACTCGGAAACGTAAGGGTGGGCACCATGCTTCTCCAGACCGATTAATTTCGGGCGTGAATGTTCGACGCGGCGTAGCCGAAACAGCGGATGCGCGCCGTGAGACCTATGTAGCAAGCGATGGCGTTTTCGAGCGCATCCATGAACCGGTTCATTACCGCTGGCGTTCGAAACGTCTCGAGGCGATATTGGACTTCCACGAAAACGGGATGTCCGCGCCCATGCCGAACGTCCACGTAGACGACGTGAACGTTTTTGAGTTCTGCATCGAGTACGTTCGTGCAGAGTTGGACACAGTCATTGGACAGGACGGCAAGATGTTCATCGCACGGCATTTTCCCCGCGTGAATGTAGAACGTGACGTTTGGCATCGCTGACCTAGTTTTCTTGCGCGGTCCAAGCCGTTCGAGCGCTGGTCAGTTGCTCCGTCATCGGCGCGTAAAGGTGTACACCCTCAAGGCCCTCGAGAAGACGTGCGTCGCTCAGACGCAGTTTCGCGAGCCAACGCCGCTCCGGAAACTTCTCCAGCGCGACAGCTTGCATGGCAAACGGGTCAAGGCCCATCCGGATCAGAGGGTCTGGGCCGCCGGCGCACAGTGCGAGCAGTTCGTCGGCGTTGACCGCGGGCGCCACGCCGATATCGCTGTAGAGATTTCGATGCCAGTCGGTGATGTGCTGCTGCCACCTGGCGAAATTACCGCCGCCCTTGCGGCGATATTCGTCTCCAGTCAGAACGTCTAGATTGTCGATCGTGTGGACGGCGAGGTAGACAGGGCAACCATCACTTCTCGCCTTGAAGCGCTGCGACGTGTGGAAACCGGTCACCGAGATGAGAGCGGGCAACTTTTCGAGGCTATAGAAGTCGTTCCATTCGGGTTCGCTGGTGGGATCGGCGAAGCTGCATTCCACGGTGTAGATCATCATCGGATTGTCCTTGGTGGCGGATGCGCAACTCGCTGCGAGCGCCACTTTCATTGCGGTAAAGTAATGCTAGCCTGTTGTTTCCCGCGTGAAAATCGAAAGAAAGTCAGCCTTCAGTGACATTTACTCAAGCTGACGTCCACCCAATACCTCGGCCAGATTCCAATGCGTCGCAAGCTCCCAAGCATCTCTGCACTCCTGGCCTTCGAGGCAGCGGCGCGACACGGAAGCTTCGCCCGCGCCGCGGACGAATTGGCGCTCACCGAAGGCGCCATCAGTCGTCAGATTGCTCGGTTGGAGGCGTTTTTGGGTGTTGCACTATTCGAGCGAGTCGGAAATCGCGTACGGCTTGCACCGAACGGCACGCGATACGCAGTGCAGGTTCGTGAGAGTCTCGATCGGCTGGAGCGCGACAGCCTGTATCTGATGGGGCAGCCCATTGAGGGCGCGAGCATCGATATCGCAGCCATTCCGACCTTCGCAACGCGTTGGCTCATCCCCCGGCTAAAGCGATTTCAGGATAAGCACCCGAACATCACCGTGCATATCGCAGAACGGATGGACCCCTTCCTTCTTGTAGGTAGCGGCTTCGACGCTGCCATTCATTTCGAGCATCCCGCATGGGCGGGTATGCATCTGCATCACCTGCTCGAAGAGGTGCTGGTGCCCGTGTGCAGTCCGGCGCTCCTCGAGGACGCCGGTGCAAACACGTCGCTGGATGAACTGCCACGCCTTCACAGGCGCCAAAATCCGGACGCTTGGCAGCTCTATGCCCAAGAGTCCAGCATCGCGCTGACCAACTCTGCGGTTGGTGCCCGTTACGATCTCCATTCCATGCTGATTGAGGCAGCGCTAGCCGGCTTGGGCGTGGCATTGGTGCCGCGCCTTTACATCGGGACGGAGCTTGAACAAGGCCGTTTGGTAGCGCCCTGGCCGGACGGTAAAGGGGTCGCCAAAAACTTCTGCCTCGTTCTTCCCGAGCCAATCGAATTGAGTGCGGGGCCACTTCAGGCATTTGCGACATGGATTCTCGAGGAAGCCCGAGGCATAGCGCTTCAGGGCAGCACCTGATTCAGCGCGACTCATCGAACGGCCGTTGCATCTCGATGACGGCCCGACGCGGATCGTTCTTCGGCGAGCACCCTATGCGATCAGCATCGGACCGTGATCGGCCCAGATTGTGTCAAAACGCATTTTGGATGCGTTAAAATTTGCCATCCGAAAGCGAGGATGAGCAACATGAAACGGTTGGTTCAAGGCGACAATCGTACACAAAGCTCTCTCCTTCCTGAAGCGCTCGATGACTACGTGACGGACACCAATCCCGTGCGCGTAGTTGATGTCTTTGTCGATGAGCTTGATCTTCGTAAGCTTGGGTTTGAAGGCGTCGAACCAGCGTTGACTGGTCGGCCGTCGTATCACCCCGAGGTGATGCTCAAGATCTATATCTACGGGTACCTGAATCGTATTCAGTCGAGCCGCCGCCTTGAACGCGAGGCTCAGCGCAACGTCGAACTCATGTGGCTTACGGGCCGCCTGGCACCAGACTTCAAGACCATTGCGCGGTTCCGTAAAGACAACGGCAAAGCGATCCGTAGCGTCTGCCGTCAGTTCGTCGTGCTGTGCCAGCGTCTGGACCTCTTCGCCGAAGCGATCGTTGCGATTGACGGCAGCAAGTTCAAGGCGGTGAACCACCGCGACCGTAACTTCACGAGCGCGAAGCTTGAACGACGCATGCGCGACATCGAGTCAAGTATCGCTCGCTATCTCGAGGCAATGGACACAGCGGATCGTCAGGAGCCGGCAGTCGCGAAGGTCAGGACAGAGCGACTGCAAGACAAGATTGCGGCCTTGAAGGAGCAGATGCGAAGCCTCAAGGAGATCGAGGTGCGACTGAACGCGACACCTGACAAGCAGGTTTCGCTTACCGACCCGGACGCGCGTTCAATGAAGACGCGTGGGACCGGAGTTGTTGGCTACAACGTCCAGACGGCAGTGGATACGAAGCACCATTTGATCGTCGCGCACGAGGTAACTAACAACGGCATTGATCGTGATCAACTGACGTCGATGGCGAAGCTTGCCCGAACGGAAATGGGTGTAGGCAAACTCACTGCGATCGCGGATCGAGGCTACTACAAGAGCGAAGAGATACTTGCATGCCACGAAGCTGGCATCACCGTATTCGTGGCAAAGACGGTGACATCAACCGCCACGGCGCATGGCCGTTTCAGCAGGGATGATTTTATTTACAACCCGGAAACGAACGAATATCGGTGTCCGGCCGGTGAGCGGCTCATCTGGCGATGCTGGACCATAGAGCGTGCTCTGAAGCTCGGCAAGTATTGGAGTTCGAATTGCCAGCAGTGCTCGTTAAAAGAGAAATGTACGCCGGGCACTGAGCGGCGTATGACCCGCTGGGAGCACGAGACCCTTGTTGAGGAAATGCAGGCGCGACTTGATCATGCTCCTGAGATAATGCGTACCCGGCGAGAGACAGTCGAGCATCCCTTCGGCACGATTAAGGCATGGATGGGGGCCACTCATTTCCTCACGCGGACCATCGAACGAGTGAGCACTGAAATGAGCTTGCACGTGCTGGCGTACAACATGAAGCGAGTGATCCGGTTACTCGGTTCAGAAACGCTTATGACAGCAATGCGGGCGTGATGCCCGCATGGGGTTGTTGAACCTTTGCAATCTGTTCGCCGGGTTTCGTTCGGCTTGTCGCAATCGAAAAGCTGCAACGTCCGATGAGACCGGTTTCGTTATTTCTTGTGGCCGCCCGTTTCGACACAGTCTGGGCCAAAAGCGGACGTTGGCGGTGGTAGCGGGACCGGCCGCACCCCGACCAGAACCAGTCGCTCAGCCTCTGCACCCGATTCGAGCTGGGGGTGTTCGATGTCAGGTTGATCCCGCTCGCAGTACTCGCTTTTAGGTCAAGATCTTCTCGGAATCAGCCAATGGCGCACAATGCGACTCGACGGCTCAGCGTACATTCGCGCGATGAATACGCTCAGGCAGGTAGAAAGCAACAGATAGCCGACCAGAACCACCAGTTTCTCGTCACCCGCCACGCCGGAAGGCGGGAAAATCGTGCGCAGCAGGCCCAGCACGATAAGGTGAAACAGATAGAGTTCATAGCTAAGCCTGCCGAACCCTTCTAGCACTGTGGACACACGCGTGCCTCGTACTTTTGATTCGTCCAGCCGATCACTCGCGCCCAGTAGCAAAACCGCAGCGCCGAAGGCCATTGCCGTGACACCGAACACGTTGCTTTCGCGGATCGGCCAGGACAGATAGACAAACGTCATGGCCAGCGCCGTCGGCCATGCCCGCACGCTCCACGCGCGGCCACGCCACGCGCCGCGTCTTGCTAGCAGCGCCGCGCAACAGCCGGTGGCGATTGCGTCGAAGCATGCGAAATACGCGTAGAGATAACCACCCTCGTCGCCTTGGTGCAGGAAACGGTAAGCCGGACCAACGAAAATGCATGCGAGCCAGAAAGCAACGAGCTGCGCCTCCCTGCGAAACGCGAGACAAAGCAGAGGAAACGAGAGGTAAAACACCTCCTCGACGGAAAGCGACCACAACACGCCGAGTGCATAGTTGGTCCATCCGTGCGTCCCGATGAGCACGTTCATCCAGAACGTCAACGAAGCCAGGTTCACAAGCCAAAATGAAACCGGCGTGCCGGCCGGCGAGTGGTTCTGGAAGATGGCAATGCCAGCCATTGCAAGCGCGTTCACCACAGCCAGCAGCAGCAACAGGCACGGAACGATGCGCGCGAAGCGCAAGCCGTAGAACACCCTGACATCAACATGACCGAGTTCGGACCAGCGGCGAGTTGCGTTCGCCGTTATCAGATATCCCGAGATCACAAAAAACATCGTGACGCCATAGTTGCCGTTTCGTGCAACAGCCCGGACCGCTTCCCAGCCGAATACGCGCGACAGAAAAGTGTCGTCGAGCCGATAGGCGATATTGAAGTGGTGAAACAGCACGAGCAGGATGGAAACGCCACGGAGTAAATCGATCTTCCGGTTTCGCGTGGGGGCCTCGGTCATGCCGCGCTCGTGGCCCACTGCACGAACGCCGTGCCCGCTTCGCGCAAAACGGCCTCGCGTGCTTCCATGCTGACGCCAGGCGCATCGTAGTAGGCAGCAATGAGCAATGGCGCGCGCCCGGGCGGGCGCACGAGCGCGTAGTCGTTGGTCTCGCTTTCGACACTGGTGCCGGGCCGGTCGGCGGCCTGCCAACCTGCGGGCAGCACGGCGCGAATCCGGTTGAGCCCTGGCTTGCAGTCGGCCATGCCGCGCTCCAGTTGTGCGCGAGAGCTGGCGCTCAGGGCGTCACCAATCAGAAGGCGCTGCGCCGTGGTGGCGATGGCCTTCGGCGTCGTGGTGTCGAGCACCCCGCGATAGCGGTTCGACTCGGGCTCATAGCGGTCCGAGCGCGTGACTGTATCGCCGAGTCCGCGCACAAACCGGGTCAACGCCGCGGGACCACCGGCGCTGCGCATCAACAGGATAGCGGCCGTGTTGTCGCTCTCCACGAGGACTGCCCGGCAGAGCGCGTCGATCGACAACGCACCCCGCGCGACGTTGGCCTTGGTCACAGGCGACGTGAAAACAAGATCCTTCTCCGTGTAGTGAACGAGTCGATCGAGCCGCTCCGCGCCGCCATCGACGCGGGCCAGTATCTGCGCTGCGAGCAATCCCTTGAACGTGCTGCACATCAGGAAGCGTTCTTCGGCGCGGTGGCTCAGTGTGCGGCCCGAGCCGGTATCGATCGCAAACACACCGAGGCGGCCTCCATTGCGCCGCTCGATATCGGAGACCGGTGAATCGGCTGCCCGCAATGCGGGAGCCACGCCCATGCCGGCGAGCAAGGGCAATCCAATCAACAGCTTTCGACGCGTGATCGAGTGAGTCAAGGTCAGGTCCAGTCAGAGTGAAGAAACGCGGTGCGCGCGACTAACGTCAAGCCAGCTTGTGGGCAAGCAGGAGGCGACGGATGTTGATCGCGTCGCGCGCAGGGAACGCAGCGGGCCCGGCATCCAGAAACACCATCGTGACGCTGTCCCGAACCGAGTGCAGCCGCATGATCAGGCAACGTCCGGCCGCGTCGGTAAAGCCGGTTTTCGACAAGGCAATGTCCCAGCCTTTCTGCCCGACGAGCGGATTCGTGTTCTGGTACTCCACGAGCTTGCCGTCGATCGGAACGAGGCTTCGGGGGGCAGTCGAGGCGCGTGCGATCGCCGGATAGCGGGCTGCCGCGTTGACCATGAGCGAGACGTCGCTTGCCGTCGACGTGTTGAGCGGCGAGAGGCCGGTCGGCTCTTCGATCGTCGTGTGCTTAAGCCCGAGCGCCGCGATCTTGGCGCGCATCGCGGTCTGGAACGCCGGGAAACCGCCGGGATAATCATGCGCCAGCGCATATGCCGCGCTGTTATTCGACGACATCAGAGCGAGTTGCAGCACCGCATGGAGGGGCAGACTCGCGCCGGCCGGCAACCCCGTGCGGCTTGGCCGAAAAGCTTCGGCGTCGCTGGCGTCGATGCGAATGGTCCGGTTCATATCGGGCCGGGCATCGAGCACGACCATGGCGGTCATCAACTTCGTCAACGATGCGATCGGCACGATATCGTCTGGGCGCTTCTGGAACAGGACCTGACCGGATTTGTCGTCGATCACCACGACGTGGTTCGATGCGAGCAACCCGGCGGGCACGATGCCCGCCGCGTGTTGCGACACGGGCACCTGCCACAGTGTCTGCGCCGTCACGCACAACGCGACGAAGCAAACCGTGATGGCCGGGACGCATGCGACCCAGTACGGCGAGGGCGGGACGGGGTGGCAGAGGCGTCTGATGCGGTCCAGCAGATGGCCACCCCGCGCCGATTGCGCGACTGACGCGTATCGCGCACTCGTCGATTGAAGAGCGTCGAGTTGCTCAAGTGCGAGCGCCAAACGTCGCGGACTTTGTATTAGCGTGCCGGCGATCTGATCAGCAACGCATTCCCGCTCGATACGAATTTGCCTCGACAGCCACCACACTGCTGGATGAAAAAAGAGCAGCGCCTCGATCACGCTTTGCAGCAGGTTGACCAGATAGTCGGCGCGCTTGATATGCGCGACTTCGTGGGCAAGCACCGCTTCGAGCAGATCGGGTGGCATGCGCGTCAGCAACACAGCCGGAACAAGCACGAGCGGTCGCCACCAGCCGATCGTCAGCGGGCTTGTGAGATGCGTTGCCACGCGCAGCGTCACCGAACGCGACAGCCCGCAACGCACGGCCAGCGTCGACATGTAGTCCTGCCAACGGGGATCTGGCCAGGCGGGAAACGCGTGTCCGATCCGACGTACCCACAGCAAGCCGGCGGTCAGCCGGCACGACATGGCGGCGACACCGACCAGCCATGCCGCAACCAGCCAGGGCACGACGTTCTCAATCGTGAACGCTTCGCGTGTGTGTTCCGTTGGCACGATCAGGGAGTCGGTCGCGCGAGACCAGCCAGATGGCCGCGACGCCGTTTCGATACCGCGGTACGCATCGAACACTGGTATCGCGAGACACAAAAGAAGCGAAAGGCAGACGAGCGCATAGCGACTTTGCGGACTGGCGTTACGCATTAGCCGCAACGAGAGCGCCGTTGCCACGCCGATCAAGGCACCTTTCCATGCGAAGCAAATGAGCGCCCAGCCCAATGCCTGAACAAGCGTCCAGGCAAATGGGCTCATCGCTTATCTCCATGGAGAAATTTGCGAATTTCCTCTCGTTCCTCCTGACTAACGTGCTTGCGCAAAGCGGCCATGACAAGTGCCTTGCCCGAACCCGAGAACGCCTTGTGGATCAGTTCCTTCAGCAGGCTGGTTTGCAGCATGTTCTGGCTTTGCGCGGGCGCGTAGACGTGGGAACGCTCACTTTCGTCGCGCGTAAGTAGCCCCTTCGCATGCATGACCTGCATCTGGCGCAATACGCTGGCATAGGTAACGTCCGCACGTTCCTCATGCATGGCCTCATGGACCTGCTTGACGGTGGCGGAGCCGATTGGCCATAGAACCCGAAGGAGTTCGAGTTCAGCCGCAGTCGGGCGGGTCGCGGGACTAGCTTTGGTCATGACGACACCTTCGAGCAAAGACGGGATGACGTAGAGTAACTTGTCTAGACCAAATTGTCTACGCAGATGGGGGCGTGTCCTCACGGAGATCTTTGCCCGATCGGCAATTCGTTGTACCCTCGCCATTCGTTCGGCGATTTCAACTCCAAGCCTCACGTTTTCCGCAAAGTCGTCGTAAACTCGCTTACAGGACAAAGAGAGAGGAACGAATGAGCGCGCCAATTACGTTGGCAAATTCGAACCCGGTGGCATTGGGCCAAAGCCAACTCCCGCTGGGTACTCCCGGGTTGATGCAGTCTTTGCCAGCCACGCAAGCGTCGCCGACGCAAGTTGCTGTGACTGTCGTTGATCCGTCTGTGACAGCGGCTCGCGTCGCAAAGTATCTGGATGCTTTGGGCGCACCGTTGAAAATGGGAAACGACGCGCGGAACATCGCTAACGCCCTGACGTCCACAATGCAGTCAGTCCTGTCGCAGAGGCCGGACCTCGCCAATGCCCACTTTGATTTCCATTCGAGCAACGGCTCGATCGAGGTCACGTCCGAGGACCTTGGCGCAAACGATATAGCGTGGCTTCAAGGCATGCTTAAAGGAAACGCTTCACTCGTCGCTTCGGTTAGCGCTTTTCATAATGACGCGGTGAGCGGCTATGCAAAGTGGTCTGAAGCGGATGGAACGCCGCTCACCGCATCCCAGTCCGACGCGGTTAGCGAGAAAGCGGACGCGCTCGGAGGGTTTATGTCGCTTTTCCAGTCGCTCGGGCAGGATGCGCGAAAATATCAGATGAAGGACGGCGATTACAAGCTGGCCGACGGGAGCAAGATGGATCTCGACCAGGATCCGACCACCGCAGCGGGCTTTTTGCTGTTCGCGAAGAGTGCGCAGGCTGCTGAAGATGGTACGTCGACCTTCGTTTCAACATCGGGCAATACGCTTTTCGGCGGCCAGATGAGTGTCTTTCAGAATACTTCGGTGATCCCGAATTTCTTTCCGCCTTCTGGGACCAAGTCATTGGGATTTTCACAGACGGCCTGAGCATCGCGGCCCACGCGTCGAGGTTGGCATCTGATCTATGATGTTGCGCTGACAGCTGAGGACGCTTTGACCTTTTGGTAACGGCCCTTGGTTACCCGGTCGATTGAAGCCTATCGGGCCCGCGCCTGGTTCCAGAGAAGATGGTTCTCGAAGCTGATTGTCGCTCGATAAGGAAATGAGACGACGTGAAGAGACGATGCCTGCTAAAGGGTGTTGCCGCTCTGCCATTGCTTCCCACCGCCACGATCTTTGCGGACGTGACTCCAGTCGTGGCTGTAATGGACCGCATCCGGCCTGGTGATCCTGCGTGGCCAGAAGCAGAGGAGTGGCGGGCGCTGAGTCGCGCAGTTGGTGGAAATTTGTTGCGACCCACGACGATCTGGCAGACCTGTGCGGAAGCACCCCACACGCCCGCTTGTCTTGCTCGCCTTGAGGAAGCGCGAAACCCGATCGCGCTCGGCGACGATCCCGGCGGCACCCAGATATCAGGCTGGCTCGACGGATGGACACCCCGCGCGAGCGCCTACGCCGTGGCCGCCCGTTCTACGGCGGACGTGGTTGCCGGCATCAATTTCGTCCGCCGACACAATCTGCGTCTGGTGGTGAAAGGCGGGGGGCATAGTTATCTGGGCGGCTCAAACGCGCCGGATTCGCTTTTGATCTGGACACGCGCGATGAACCGCATCGAGCTGCACGACGCCTTTGTGCCGCTGGGCTCCTCGATGCCGCCGACGCCGGCCGTGACCGTGGAGGCCGGCTGCATGTGGATCGACGTCTACGCTGCCGTCACCACTCAGGCGGGGCGATACGTCCAGGGCGGCGGTTGTGCGAGCGTGGGGGTGGCCGGCCTCGTCCAGGGCGGCGGTTTCGGGTCATTCTCGAAGCGTTATGGATTGGCGGCCGCAAGCCTGCTCCAGGCCGAGGTGGTCACCGCCGACGGCGTCGTCCGCACGGTCAACGCATCGCGGGAGCCCGATCTTTTCTGGGCGTTGAAAGGCGGAGGCGGCGGCAGTTTCGGTGTGTTGACCAGGATCACTTTGCACACCTACGATCTGCCTGAGCACTTTGGCTGGGCCGAATTCACGGTCAAGGCGTCATCGCGCGAGGCTTACCGTCGGCTGGTCGAACGGCTCGTCGATCACTACGCCGAAAACCTGTTCAATCCACAATGGGGTGAGCAGCTTGTTTTCCGCGAAGACGAAGTCCGTGTGTCGATGGTGTGTCAGGGCCTCAACGAAGAACAGGCCCAAGCGGTCTGGGCGCCGTTCACCGATTGGGTACGCGCTTCACCGGCAGATTTCACTTTAGATGGCGAACCGCGGATCGGCGCCGGTCCCGCACGCCGCTGGTGGGATCTCAAGTCCAACCCGGGACTGGTGCCCGACCCGCGCGCCGGAGCGCCCGCCCAGCACGGTTGGTGGGGAGGCGATGGAGACCAGGCCTCACTATTTCTGCACGGCTACGAGTCACAATGGTTGCCCGCGACGCTTCTCGAACCACCCCGGCGCGGCCAGCTTGCCGGGGCGCTTATGGAGGCCGCCCAATTTCAGGCCGTGGAACTGCATTTCAACAAAGGACTCGCGGGCGCCCCCGCGGAGGTGAACGAGCAAGCACGCCAGTGCGCCATGAATCCGAAAGTTGCCGACGCGTTCGCCCTGATGATTGTCGCTGCGGGTGGTCCGCCGCCGTTTGCTGGGCTCCCGATCACACCGCCCGACATGATAGAGGCGCGTCGTCAAGCCGAGCGTGTGGCCAAGGCTGCGGCCGTTCTTAAAGCATTGTCGCAACGAAGCGGCTCCTATCTATCGGAGACGGATTTTTTCCGTGGAGATTGGCGCGAAGCCTTCTGGGGGACCAATTACGCTCGGCTCAAAGCGATCAAGAACCGCTACGACCCAGCGGGATTCTTTTTCGTCCATCACGGGGTCGGCAGCGAGGACTGGAGTCCAGACGGCTTCACGCGAGTGCATTCGTGAGCTTTGGAATGTTCGTTCATCGAATCGCGGCGGTCGCGCGCCGGCCATCTAAAGCACGGACTGTATGCTCGCCCGGGTGCGATCGGCGTTGACCCGCAGACGGCCGGCACCCTCGCCAAGACTGCTCGCAGCTTCGGGCGGCGAGCTTTCCAAAGATGTGCGTGGGCCAACCAGGAACTCACGCTGCAACCCGCTTCGTCTTCCTAGCGACCCTCTGCGCTTAGGACGCGCTGGACCGTTTGTCTAACCATCACGCGCTCGTACCATGGGCGGGAAGCCCGAACCAAGGCCGTGTCACGTGTGAGCTAAACCATCGTAGGTTACGTGAGACCCTGAACCACGCGTGTAGCCATTTCCATGTATCCAGACCATGACAGGAAACGTTTCATTGCCAATTCGCGCCGGAGCCCAAACGTTCAGGTACAGACAATCTTCGCTAAGATTTTGGCCCCGGAGTCGCGCGTCCGCGTCCTGATAGCTGTCCGACGCAAAGTTCATGGCCTCACGCACGCCAGACCATCCGGCGTGCGGTTGCGGCGACCGCCATTGCAGATCTCCGACCGGTGGCGCTGCATAGGGAATACCTAAAAAGCGTCGGACGTCGTTTCCCTTGCCTAATAGTGATCCTAGTGCTGTACGCACCTGCAATTCTGGTGCACTGATAATGTGGGCCATTGGTTTTGGTGTCGCGAGTAAGAACAAGTTGAGAGCTGCCTCAGCGGTTTTAAGCGTTGTGAAAGCGTCAACCTGGTTGGCGTTACCACGATAAAAATTATCTGACCCGTCGTTAGTTGAGTCAAATGACGAGTGTGCACGGGTTATTGCGTCTGGAGCAACAATCAAGTTATCGGGATTTCGAAGGGCTCTGAAGCACTTCTCTGCCGTTTTCGTCATCCGGTCGGAGGATTGGGCAACAGTGGCCGAACGACTCGTGTTCCAGGTTTTTGGTGAGGGCAAGACCGTGACAACGGCCCAAGTGTGATACGGCTGAGTGGCCGCTATCGGGTAGGGTGGTCGTCGCTTATGGGTCGGTTTGGTGCATTCGCGGTCGGCACGGATTCGCACAAGAAATGCCGCTCGCCGCCGTCAGGCAACGCCGGTTCGGGCCGTGCCCAATGGGATTTGATAGTCAAAGGTGGCAAGACACTCGATCTGGCAAACCATCGCACCATCGCACCATCGCACCGTCGCACGCATGGAGGTTCACCGGGAATAGGGTGACGGCCGGCGAGGACGATGCGGAATATACCTCGGTGCCATATACGTAGGATGGCTATGTACTTTGACATAAGTAAAGTCAATTTTTCGACACGACGCGACATCGACGCCGTGCTAGTCCGCGAGCGCCTCTCGCACTTCGTCAACCGCTGCCGGATGCGCTTCAAGCAGCCTCTGGAGCGGCGCAACCGCACGCTTGACGCGACTGCGTGCGCGCGTTGGGAGCGCTTCGCACGCATCCTCGATACTGCCGGGATGATGCTCACCGAGAAAGCCGATGACAACGGCTGCCTGCTTCAGATCCTTGAGAGATTTCGTGCTGTCGTTCGTGCGCAACTGGGAGACGAGCAGCTTATGCACGGCAAACCGGTTGGCATCAGGCACGCGTACCGGCACTGCGCCGTGGCGCGAGAGCAGCACGCCGTCCTGCGAGGTTCCAAGGACGTAAGCGAGGTAGGGGAGGCCGGTGGCGTGCGCCTTGAGTTCGGGTACCGGCCGGATTGTAAAATTCTCGTCGGACGACGGCACAAGCAGGTCAACGTGAAAACGCGACGCTCCCGCTTCCTTGAAGGACGTTGCTGGCGCCGACCGGTCGAGCCCTGGCACTTCGACAAACCGGATGCCCGTCTGCTGGAGGATGTCGAGAAGGCCGCCGGCCGGGATATCGGAGAGCGCGAGCTGCTCTCGTCGCGCAATGTCGATGTCTTCGGTGTGATAGCTTGCCGCGCGGATACCGAGCCGGTTCAGAATCACACCGTACGCGTGGGAACCGACCAGCGTTCCGCCCGCGGCAAACACGCCGTGGTTGAACAGTGCGCCAACAGTCGCATAGGTCTTCGAGTCGGCCACGGCGAAGTTAAGCTTGGCGAGTTCGCGCACCGTCTTGATCACGGCCTTGACTTCGTCGATACGGTCCTGCACCGACTGTTTCAGCGCGTCCGCCTCAGGCGAGCCGACGGGTCCCGCGAGATACGCCTGCCGCTGTCGGCCGTCGCCATCGAGATACTGACGCGCGTAGTAGTCAGCGTTGCCTTTGCGGTGCTGGACGATGGTCCCGGGCGCACCGATGAAAACCTTGTCCTGTATCTGCGCGACGCGTTCGAGGTCGGCGTACATCGCGTGTAGCGCTGTCTCGTGAATGGTGTAGAGGGGTGCAGTCGACGAGATAACCATGTGTTTCTCAGTAGTTTTCTATAAATTACTGACAATGATACTCTGTGCTACTTGTGTTGGTATCAGTAGTTTTTAATAAACTACTGATACCCGTGAGACCGATGCCGTAGCGCGCCGTCGGGGAAGCTTTCCCTGATGGTCCAACCCGTTGAGACGGAGCGCTCAAGGGTCGACACACCGCGATTTCACCAGCGCGACTATCGAACGTGTCCCACTAACTGGATAAGGACCAGCCATACGCGATGGACAATTCGTCATGTCGACGCTTCGCGGAAAAGGGAAGGCCTGGACTGTGATTCCCTGTTCTTCAGGTGGAGGACAATACAACGAATTCTGTGATGGACCGTGAACACGTTAAGGTACCCACGCCGCATAGGCCGGAACCTGACACAAGGCTTCCGCGTGCATCCGCACGAACATGATCTTGTTCACGCTATCAATCACGGACTTAATATGCTTATCAAAAACGTAGCGGCCAGCCTTCCCTCCAGAACCGTCACCAACGACGAGGTTGTCGACATGATCCGGTTTCATTCGACTGGGTTCGAGGGCGACATCAACAGAGCTATGCGAACCGTAAAGACGTTGCTCGACCGTAGTGGCCTCGTCAACCGCCGTTGGTGTCACAGTCATGAGTCGCCGATTGACCATGTCGCAATGGCGACGCGCAAGGCGATGTCCGAGACGTATCTTAGGCCAGAGCATATCGAACTGTTTATATTCGTCGGTATTGGCAGAGGCTTCCTCGAGCCCGGCAACAGTCACATGATGGCCAGCACGCTCGGATTCAAAAACGCCGAGTGCTTCGATGTGGTGGATGCATGCATGAGCTGGACAAGGGCGATGTCGATTGCCGATAGTCTCTTCAAGACCGGTCAGTATCGCAACGCGATGATCGTGAATGCCGAATTCAACATGCTCAACGGCGGACCGCTCTATCCCGCGAATTTCGTCCTGAAGAACCAGGCGCAACTGGAATACACGCTGCCCTCGTTCACAATAGGAGAAGCGGCGACGGCGACCCTGATTGTCGCGAACGAGCCCGGCAATTTCAGCTTTGCTTTCCGGGGCAAGCCAGAGGCGTCAGACCTGTGTACTATCCCGATTCCGGGCTACGAGGGTTTTTGTCACCCGACTGAACGGATCGGAGCAAACGGTGACATGCGTTTTACATCTTTCGGTCACGAACTGCACAAGAACTCAGATGAGATCACGGAGGTGCTTTCGAAGCTCCCGATCCCGAAAAATGAAATTGACATCGTCTTCACGCATGCCTCTTCGAAGGCGGCGTGGCATGGCTATGGCGTGCGGGCAGGGATCGACGACAAGATCTACCATATTTATCCGGAGACGGGAAACCTTGTTTCGGCGTCGATCCCGGCGGCCATATCACTGGCGAAAGACAGAGGCCGGCTCAACCGGGGTGATCGGGTGCTATGCTGGGTAGGCAGCGCCGGCATGTCATTTAACGCAAGCAGCTTCAGATTCTGAGGCTGAGTCACAACAGCTCAAAAAAACATGAAAGCCACCGCGAGGGTCATTGGCTATATCAGCAAACGGGTATCTGACTCGTATCATATGTCTGATTACAGTGTGCTGGCCGTAGGCGTAATAGGTGCCATCGGACATCCCGTTTACTGGTTCTGGTGGACGTACGTCGATCCGCAACCCAACGAAAGCATGGCGATGCGCATCGTCGGCATGGCGGCCAGCCTGCTTCTGCTCGTGCGCCGTTTCTGGCCCGCCGCGATGGCGCCTTTGCTGCCCTGGTATTATTTTCTGACGGTAGCGTACTCGCTACCGTTCTTTTTCACGTATTACCTGCTAGCCAGTCACTATTCGGTGCTGTGGTCCATGGCCGAACTAGGGATGGTCTTCTTCCTGATTGCCATTTTCCCTTCTTTCGTGGTTCTGTTGCTCAACGTGTTCCTGGGCGGCGGTCTCGCTGTGCTATGTGCATGGATCGCGGTACCTCAATCCATCCATCTGGACTCGAATCTGTTTCTCTATCTCTACCTGCCGATTTTCACGTTCGGCATATGCGCTGGCGTGACCTTCAGCTACAGCAACATGAAGGGGATTACCGCGCAGGCCCGAAATGAGGCGCTTCGCGCCCTGGCTGGCACGATTGCACACGAGATGAGAAATCCACTCAGCCAGTTGCGGTATGTGCTCGATCGCGTGGATGAGGCGCTTCCTGTCATCACAGGCACCAACGGGTCGTCCCGGGTGTCACCCGACGGCACCGCTTTATTGTTTCACCATCTCACTTACGGCCAACTGGCAATCGACCGCGGCTTGCGGATCATCGCGATGACACTGGACGAGGTAAGTGCGAAGCCTATACGCCCAGATCACCTCGTCTATCTGAGCGCTGCGGAAACGACGCGTAAGGCAATCGAGGAGTACGGCTTCGGTGACAGAAAGGAACGCAGCAAGGTCAGTCTGAGCGTCATTGAGGACTTCACATTCAAGATCGATGAAACGGTCTACCTGTTCGCGTTGTTCAACCTGATCAGGAACGCGCTTCATCATATTGCCTCACATCCGTCTGCCGCGATTACGCTGACAGTAGATCGCCAGCAGGTGACCGTTCGCGACACCGGGCCTGGTATTGCACCAGGGGTCATGGCGGAGCTGTTCAAGCCTTTCCAGACGACGGGAAACCCTGCGGGCACGGGATTGGGCCTTGCGTACTGTCAGCGGGCAATGCGTTCGTTTGGCGGCAAGATATCCTGCGATTCCGAAGTCGGAAAATTCACGCAATTCACACTGCAATTCCCGCTAGTCTCGCGAGAAGAGATCGCGGCGCACGAACGCGAGGTCGTCGAGCAATCGAGGGCGTTCTTCAACGGCAAGCGCATCCTTGTGGTGGACGACGATGCCGACCAGAGGGCGAGAGTGTCGCGCGTCCTGTCCAAAGTGGGCGTGCAGGTCAGCGAGGCGGAGAACGGTGAGGAAGCGCTCGCACTGTTGCGGCAGCCGCCGGCTTGGAACTTGGTATTGATGGACATCAATATGCCGGTGATGGACGGTTACACGACCACCGAGAAGATCCGTGCAAACAGCACGGGTATCAACAGGAACGTGCCGATTGCGGGCTACACCGCGGAGCATCGCGGCATTGCACGCGTTCTCGCGCAACGAGCCGGCATGGATCTCACGCTTAGCAAATCGTGCGGCGCGGTGCAGTTGATCACGACGCTGAGGGCGCTTCTGGAAAGCGGCACGCGCCACCGCTCGAAGCAGATGTTCGATGGCTTCTCGGGCCGTACGGTCATCGTGGCCGATGACGACACCTATAGCAGACTGGTGGCGAAAAGTTATCTTGAGCGCTTCGGTGCCGGTGTCATCGAAGCAGAACACGGTTTGGCCGTCCTCGGACGATTGGACGAGCAGCCAGGCGTCGATGCCATCCTGATGGACGTCAACATGCCGGGCATGGATGGCGTAGCGACGGCGCTGGCGATCCGCGCACGCGCCGATGCCGCGTCCGGCGTGCCCATCATTGCGCTTACGGGTCACGCTGACGTGGGCGCTGTTCAAGCGTGCCTGCGTGCCGGTATGGACGAGGTGCTGGTCAAGCCAGTGCAGATCGGCTTGCTTCATGCATGCCTCGCGAGACAGTTCGCCCGAGTGGAATCTTCGACTGTCGAGGACGCCGGTTCCGACCTGACTGCGCCCGTAACCGGCGCCGCTATTGCGGGGGCGAGAAAAGGAGGTCAGTTGCTCGATGAAATGCAGCTTGATGAACTCACATCGCTCGACCTGTTGGATCAGAGTTTTCTCAGCGCTATTGAACAGATCCGTTCTCTTCAGGCGCATCTTGCGACCAGTGTGGCAGCGCATGACATCGAGTCGACGCATGCTGCCTTGCACCGGCTTCTCGGTGTCAGCGGCAACATCGGTGCCAAGGCACTGCATGCGTTTGCGGAGACGATCTATCCGAGCATCAAGCAAGGTCAATGGCCCCTTGAGCCGGACTGGCTTGAGCAGATTTCCACACTAGGAAATCGATCGACTGAGGCGCTGGAGGCATACTTCGCCTCGGCTACGGCGAATCGCGGTCATCCTCAGGTGTCGGGGGAGGTTTGAATGAAGCTGAGAACCCTGTCGGAGAAGATGTACGTTGTCGTGTCAGGACACTTCAAAGCAAGGCGGCGCTAGCCCGCGCCTTCGCGGTAACTATGTGCGGGCAGCGCAGGGTAGCAGGGGGCATTAAGATCCTTCGGCGATAGCAAGCCAAGGCCATACGGCCGCTGTAGGTCAACTTGACGTTTGCAAACGCGTTAACGATCGGTTCGCTTCTGTGTGTGGACAGAACGACACGCTCGTGCTACTGCTCCCAATGTAAAGGACTGTTGGTAATTCGTGGCGGGGCGCTGTCAAGTTGACGGGCGTAGGCTACGTGTCTGGCATAAGAGTAGTTATCCTTATCAGATAACTTGATCATTTGAGGCTGGGACGGTCAAGACATACCATGTGGAGAGGCGCTCCTTCAGTATGGAGCGATGATATTCCGGCGTTCATCCGATGTCTGGGTAACGCAAAGTGCTGCCGGATCGGGCCGAAGCATGAGAGAAACGCCTGCGTGCGACGCGCGTCGCGAAAGCCGCACATCTGGCGCTCGCGCCTGCGGGTTGGCTGATGGCTATTCTCCGCGCGGTTGTTTACTCGTGCGGCTGCTTTGACGAAAACGTGCTTGACCTGCGCGAGTTCAGGGATGTCAGCCTTCGCTGCCGGATAACTGCGCAGTTGATCCGTCACGATCTTCCGCGGCACCGGGTTCGATCGCAGCACACGTCGAAAGAAGCGCTTGGCCGCGGCCTTGTCGCGCCGCTTCTGCACCAGCACGTCGAGTTCTGCGCCATGCTCGTCGACGGCACGCCACAACAGATACGGATCGCCGCGCAGCGTCACGAACATCTCGTCGATGTGCCACGTGTGGCCTGGCTTGCGCCGCACCGCCTTGGCGCATCTGGCGAATCCAGCACCGAATTTGTCACACCAACAACGGATCGTTTCGTACGTGACCACGACGCCTCGCTCGAGCAACAATTCTTCGATGTCGCGCAAGCTCAGGCTGAACCGGAAATACCAGCGAACCGCGTAGCTGATGACGACAGCAGGGAAGCGGTGGGCGTGATAAGGCGATTTCGTTTTGTTCATCGCTTCATTCTACCGCCGCGTGTCCACCAACCTGACACAGCCTGGCGCACAACTCGAAACGGCCCCACCCCCGGTGTTGCGCCGCGCGGGCAGCATGCAGCAGTCGATATCAAGCGTCGGCAGATATCGCAGAGACACGGTCAAACGGCGATTTAGAAGAGGTCGCTAGCGCAATTAATCGTCCGGCTAGCAGAAATAGTCGACCTCAACAGGAATTGTCATAGGCGTGTGTCCCACAGGTCACACAGCGTCTGGCGGAGCAGCGGAATCGCCTGTTCGAGCAAAGGTCCGCTTGGGCGTTGGGCTGACGTTGCAATCCATATCGTGGTTTGAAGCGGAGGGTCGACAATAGGACGCACATAGAAGTCCTGTTGCTGCCCTCCAGATTGAACTGCCTTCAGAGAAAGCACTGCATGGAGATGCTCATCACGTACCAGATTGAGGATCGCGGGGATGCTTTCGATCTCTAGCGCGATGTTCGGCTTCAACGAAGCCTGAGCCATTGCACCTTCGAGCAGCAGTCGAATCGAGTGGGGTCGGCTCGGCATGACAAGCTGGTGCTGCGCTACCTGCGTGAGGCTGACGGGCTCTCCTATCAGAACGTCTCCAGCAGATCGAGCAGCGGGGCCGGCGGAAACCAGATACAGCTGTTCGCTCAGGACCGGGGAAAGCTCCACAGTCGCCGAGGTTGCATTCGTGTAGACCACTGCACAATCGGCGCGTCCAATTGTCAGCCATTCCAGCGAATAGGCCGATAGGCCTTCCAGGATGCACAGAGTCGCTTTCGGAAAGCGTTCGCGAAATCTTCGCACGAGAGGGGCAGTCAACACCGAACTGACACTTGGAGGCAACGCGACCACGAGCCTGCCCGTTGCTTCGCCACGGCCGTCTTCCATATCAGATTGAACACGATCTACCTGGGCAAGGATGCTCCGGCTGTGTTCCAGCAGTCGCCGCCCGGGCTCCGTGAGGGTCACTCCGCGTCCATTGCGTTCAAGGAGCACTTGCCGGAACTCCAGTTCAAGCGCTCGCACCTGTCGGCTCAACACCGGCTGCGCGATGGACAGGAGATTTGCCGCCCGGGTGAAGCTCCCTAACTCGGCAACGTGGACGAAATATTCAAGCTGTCGCAGCTCCACGGCCGTCTCCTGAGATGCAATTTGAACATATCTAATATACACGAAATGACATTGTGTACTATCTGATAGTGTAAAACAATGTCTTATCAAAGACGATCCAACACACAGGAGACACATGCAACGCCCCATTCCGTGCCTGTTTATGCGCGGTGGAACCTCGCGTGGCCCGTTTTTCAGGGCGGAGGATTTACCCGCTGACGTGGCGACTCGTGACCGCGTGCTGTTAGACGTGATCGGGTCGCCGGATCTACGACAGATTGATGGACTGGGCGGCGCGCATCCGTTGACCAGCAAGGTGGCCATCGTCAGTCGCGGGTCTCGCCCCGGTATCGACCTCGAATTCCTCTTCGCGCAACTGCAGCCCAATGCGGACACGGTCGATACGACCCCAAATTGCGGAAACATGCTGGCTGCGGTTGTGCCCTTCGCGCTCGAAGTCGGGCTGATCGCACCTCAGGGAAGCCAGACGACCGCACGCGTTTTGACGGTGAACACCGGTATGGCCTGCGACATCACCATCGACACGCCCGAAGGGCGCCCTGAGTACGACGGGGCTGCACGTATCGATGGCGTACCGGGAACGGCAGCTCCAGTGCTTATCAATTTCCTCGATACGGCAGGGTCGGTTTGCGCTTCGATGCTGCCAACCGGCCGGGTGCGGGATCGCGTCGATCTGGGCAATGGAAGTTCACTTGACGTTACCTGCATCGATAACGGAATGCCGATGGTGCTCGTGCAAGCACAGGCACTGGGGCGAACCGGACGTGAAACTGTGGCTGATCTCAATGCCGACGTCGAACTGAAGGCGCAGCTTGAGGCACTTCGGTTGCGCTGCAGCGAGATGATGGGTCTTGGTGACACGAGCGCGAAGAACTACCCAAAGATGTGCCTCGTATCGCCACCTGTCGCAGGCGGCGCGCTAGCAACGCGCTGTTTTATTCCTCATGTCTGCCATGACGCCATCGGCGTCCTCGCGGCCGTCACAGTCGCTACGGCCTGTGTACTTGATGGCAGCGTCGCACACGACCTGGCAACTACACCACCGGGCGTAGTCAAGCAGGTATCGATCGAGCATCCGTCTGGAGAGTTCAGCGTCGAACTGGAAGTGGATAGCGAAAACCCGCAAGTCATCCGACGTGCCGCGTTACTGAGGACGGCACGACTGATCATGCGTGGAGAGGTGATGGTCAAGGACAAAGCATTTGAACCAGCGGGGACGCGATGATAATCGATTGCCACGGACACTACACAACCGCACCTAAAGCGTTGGAGTCGTGGAGAAGTCAGCAGATTGCAGGTTTGACGGATCCTGCACAGACTCCAGTCGCCAGTGAACTAAGAATCAGTGACGACGATTTGAGGGAGTCTATCGCTGGGAACCAACTGAAGAAGATGTTGGAGCGCGGCATTGATCTGACCATCTTCTCGCCGCGCGCAAGCTTCATGGCACATCACATCGGTAGCTTTGAGACCAGCTCTACTTGGGCTGCGATCTGCAATGAGTTGTGCTATCGCGTGTCGCAGCTTTTCCCGGATAACTTCATTGGGGCAGCCATGCTCCCGCAATCGCCCGGTGTCGACCCGGCGACGTGTATCCCTGAACTGGAACGGTGCGTAAAGGAATATGGATTCGTCGCAATTAATCTGAATCCGGATCCGTCCGGAGGGCATTGGACGTCTCCGCCGTTGTCGGACCGTCACTGGTACCCGCTATACGAAAAGATGGTCGAACATGGCATACCGGCAATGGTGCATGTTTCGACCAGCTGTAATGCCTGCTTTCATACCACAGGCGCACATTATCTGAATGCAGACACAACGGCATTCATGCAGTGCCTCACCTCGAATCTCTTCCGGGACTTCCCAACGCTGCGGTTTGTGATTCCACACGGCGGTGGCGCCGTGCCGTACCACTGGGGAAGGTTCCGTGGATTGGCACAAGAGCTGAAGTTGCCACCGCTTCAGGATCATCTGCTCAACAACATCTTTTTCGATACGTGTGTCTACCATCAACCCGGCATCGATCTGCTGACCGATGTGATTCCAGTGGAAAACATCCTGTTTGCAAGTGAAATGATCGGTGCCGTTCGCGGAGTCGATCCGGAAACGGGTTTTCACTTTGATGATACGCGCCGCTACATCGATGCCGCAGCAACGTTGTCACCCGATGACCGCGTCAAAATCTTCGAGACCAACACACGGCGGGTTTATCCCAGACTCGACGCCGCGTTGAAGAGAAAAGGGAAATGAATCCATGAGTGCAGAAAACGTAGCAGGTCAGATTGGCCTGGTCAGACGCAATATTGTTCGCGCAGATCAATCCGCCGTTCAGCGTCTTTCGGGCTATGGCGTGGCCACCGTGCATGAGGCCATGGGTCGAACGGGGCTGATGAAGAGTTATCTGCGTCCGATATACGGCGGCGCGCACCTCTGCGGAACGGCGGTTACTGTGCTGCTGCACCCCGGCGATAACTGGATGATGCATGTCGCGGCGGAGCAGATTCGTCCAGGTGACGTCGTGGTCGCGGCGGTGACGGCGGACTGTACCGATGGCTTTTTCGGCGATCTGCTTGCGACAAGCTTTAGGGCGCGTGGCGCCGTGGGTCTTGTCATCGATGGTGGTTGCCGTGATGTATTCGACCTGACGGCGATGAAGTTTCCGGTGTTCTCTCGGGCAGTCAGTGCCAAAGGCACCATCAAAGCGACGATCGGTTCTGTCAATGTCCCAATCGTTTGTGCGGGCGCTTTGGTTAGCCCGGGCGACGTTGTGATCGGCGATGACGATGGAGTGGTAGTAGTCCCGGCGAGCGCAGCTCATGAGACAGCCGAACGAGCCGCCTCACGGGTGGCGAATGAAGAAGAGAAGCGGAAGAAGCTGGCCGCAGGCGTATTGGGTCTGGACATGTACGACATGCGTGAGTCATTGGCAAAAGCGGGCCTGAAGTACATCGACGACTGATGCGCTCGTAGTCCATTCTTTATTTCGGCGATGTTCATACATCGACGCTTGGGCAAGACCTGTATGAGACCGTTCGCCGCTGCGATGGTCGTTCGGTCATTGCTGGACGTATCACGGAGAGTACATAAATGAAATTTCAGAAGAGTCTGGGTTGGCTGGACTGGTGCCCGGAACCTTCCCGACCGGTCTTCCGACTTCCGGATGGCGCAGTCGATGCACACTGCCATGTTTTTGGTCCCAGGGACATTTTTCCCTATGCGCCGGAACGCAAGTACACACCGTGTGACGCCAGCAAGGAACAACTGTTCGCACTGCGTGACCACCTTGGCTTGGCTCGCAACATCATTGTGCAGGCCACGTGTCACGGCACCGACAATCGCGCCCTTGTAGACGCCTGTCGTAGCTCTGGCGGTCGGGCTCGGGGCGTAGCGTCGGTTCGCCGAAATGTCACGGATGCTGAACTGCGGGAGCTACATACCGCCGGAATCAGGGGGGTGCGTTTCAATTTCGTCCGACGGCTTGTTGATTTCACACCTAAAGACGAGCTTCAGGAAATTGCGCATCGGGTGGCAGAACTGGGATGGCATATCGTCGTGTACTTCGAATCCGTTGATCTCCCTGAACTGTGGGACTTTTTCAGCGGACTGCCTACGACCGTTGTAGTCGACCACATGGGACGCCCGGATGTCACGAAGGGCGTCGACGGAGGGGAGTTTGAACTGTTTGTCCGGTTCATGCGCGAGCACGACAACGTCTGGTCCAAAGTGAGCTGCCCGGAGCGCCTGAGTGTCGTCGGACCGCGCGCTGTTAAAGGAGAATCCCTTCCCTATCGGGACGTGGTGCCGTTCGCGAGACGGATTGTTGAGACATTCCCAGATCGCGTGCTGTGGGGTACTGATTGGCCGCATCCCAACCTCAAGGATCACATGCCAGACGACGGTGTTCTCGTTGATTTCATCCCGGATATAGCGCCGACCCAAGAGCTTCAGCAGAAATTGCTCGTCGACAATCCCATGCGCTTATATTGGAGAGACTGATGCGATCGATTCGTGAGCGCGACTACGACGACATCCCCGGCACGTATGTGTTCGACGGCGAGCGCTGTCGACAGGGATTCGCGCTGAACATGTTTTGTAAGTCGCTGGACCAGGCTGCCAATCGTGAGGCCTTTCGCGAAAGCCCGGACACTTACCTCGTCAATTTCAATCTGAGCATTGAGCAACGCAGTGCGGTGGTTTCGCGCGATTGGCTGGAGATGCTTAGATTGGGCGGCAACATCTACTACACGTTCAAGTTGGCGATATTTGATGGTTTGACGATGCAGCATGTTGGTGCCGCAATGTCCGGTAGTCCAATGAACGTGGAGGAATTTCGCGCCATGATGTTGTCCGGCGGTCGGCCGATTTCGGGAAACCGGAGCGTAAAGGAGCAACTTAATGGCTAGGATAGTCGGTGGTGTTGGAACATCTCATGTGCCATCCATCGGCGCGGCGATTGACCACGGGAAGATTCAAGACCCTTACTGGAGTCCTCTTTTTGAAGGTGTGCAGCCGGCAAGGGAATGGATTGAAGAGGTGAAACCCGACGTCGCTATCGTGGTCTATAACGACCATGCATCACGGTTCGCCCTGGACATGACTCCGACGTTTGCGATCGGAACGGGGGAGCAGTTCGCGCCACATGACGAGGGATATGGCCCACGGCCCGTGCCGGTCTGCCAGGGCGACCCCGAGTTCGCGTGGCATCTTGCCGAATCGCTGGTGCTGAAGGAGGAATTCGATATCGCCATGGTCAGCGAAATGACCGTGGATCACGGGTTGACTGTTCCGCTCTCGCTGATGTTTGGTCAGCCACACAGTTGGCCATGCAAGATCATACCCTTGTGTGTCAACGTAATTCAGTATCCGCAGCCCACTGCGCTGAGATGCTACCGGCTTGGCCAGGCGTTACGGCGCGCAATCGACGCATATGATCCGGACATAAAGGTCGCCATCTTCGGCACGGGAGGAATGTCGCACCAGTTGCAAGGTGAACGTGCGGGTTTGATCAATGCAGAGTACGACAAGATGTGGCTCGACAGGATGGAGAGCGATCCGGGGTCACTCTCGCAAATCAGTCACACTGAACTCTTGCGGGAAGCGGGATCAGAGGGGCTAGAAATCATCATGTGGTTGATCATGCGAGGCGCGCTCGATTCGGAGGTCCGCCGCATACATCGCTTTTATCATGTACCAGCGTCCAACACGGCATACGGCCTGCTCGTGCTGGAGAACGCATGAGTAAGCCACTGCACATTGGGCTCGTCGGTGCTGGCGCGATTGGCGCTCAGCACCTTGATGCGCTTTCCATGCTCGCCGATGTCAAGGTTGTTTCGGTCGCCGGGAAGCAGACATCACAAGTGGAGGAGCTGGCGGCTCGATATGGCATTGAGCATGTATGTGCGGAACTCTCGGAGATGCTCTCGCTCCGGGAGGTAGATGCCATCATATTGTGTACCCCAACGCCACTGCACGCGGATCAGGCCGTACAGTGCCTTGAGTCTGGACGGCATGTCCTGGTAGAAATACCGCTAGCTGATTCTCTCGTCGGAGCCGAGGCAGTTTCTCGAAGTCAGCAGCGCACGGGTCTGGTTGCAATGTGCGCACATACGCGGCGGTTTAATTCCGGGCACAGGTGGATGCGCGAAAGGATCGATCGTGGTGCGTTCGTCCTGCGTCAGCTCGACGTCCAAACGCACTTTTTGCGGCGTACCAATGCGAATGCACTGGGCGAGCCGCGTGAGTGGACGGACCATCTTTTGTGGCACCACGCCGCGCATACAGTCGACCTGTTTGAGTACCAGACTGGCGAACGGGTCCAGACAGCTCACGCGATGCAGGGCCCAGTCCATCCTGAACTGGGCGTTGCGCTGGACATGTCGATACAACTGAGGACAAGGTCCGGAGCGCTATGCACGCTCTCCCTCAGCTTCAACAACCAGGGCCCATACGGATCGACGTTCCGATACATTGGGGACGGGGAAACGTTTGTCGCTCGCTACGACGAACTGGTCGACGGGTTTGGCGCCAGAATTGAACTCCCGCATTCCTTGTTGGGTGGTATCGCTGCACAAGACCAGGAGTTCATCGCTGCAATCAGGGAAAAGCGGGAACCCAACGCGAGTGTCGCAAGCGTTTTGCCTTGTTATCGGTTACTTGATGAGCTCGAGCGTCAATTGATCTAACCAGCAGGCAGGAGGACGAAAGTTTCCATCCTCCCGATGCTCGACTCTATTCATGAAACGCCGACGTACCTGCCTTACAGGTGCGTGACGCGGCCAGATTTTCCCGCCTTCCGTCCATTTGCAGGGACGTCCGACTGCTCATCAATCGCCTTTTCCACCTCAACCTGATACCTTTGGAGTTCCTTGAGAACGACCGCTCGCAACAGCGACGTGCTCTCCGAAATCAGCATATCGTTTCCAGCGCGGGCGGGCGTGGCTATCGAAAGGCCACACTCGAGGCGCGGACTGTCAATTCGATGCAAACGTAATTCGGGATCTCCGATGCACGGTTGTACGCCGCTTAGTGGAATCACAGAATAGCCATATCCGTGACGGATCAGATCCAGTATCGCCGTGAGATTCTCGATCTCATGGACCACGTAAGCGGTTAATCCCCGTTCAGCAAGGGCGGCCGCTAGCACACCATGTACGACGTTTGTCTTCCCAGCGATCACCAAAGGTAAATCAGGCACTTTCTCGAGTCCTATCGAGCGAGGCGGTACACGATCCTCACGTGCCGCCAGCGGGCCCGATACCAGGTAGAGACTCTCGGTGGCGAGGGGCCGCAATTCCACCGAATCGTTTGAAATTGGATTGTAGATAACGGCGCAATCGAGTTTCCCGGCACCAACCAGTTCTCCGAGGTTCGCCGACGTGCCATCTACCGTTCGTAGCGTTACCTCGGGTAACTGTTCACGAAAAGCCTGAATCAGTGGAACGACGACGGTTCTTGCGAGCGATGGTGCCAGTCCCAGGACAAATGTACCCTGAACGGGTCCGCTTGCACCCTTCACAGCCCGCTCGGCAATCGCGATCTGACGAAGCACCATCGGCACCTGGTCGAGCAGACGTCGTCCTGCGTCAGTCAATACAAGTCCGCGACCGTTGCGTCGGAAAAGCTCAGTCCCTAGCTCCGCTTCCAGTTGAGCCACCTGCCGGCTCAGGGCAGCTTGCGTCACGCCCAGCACGCTGGCGGCGCGAGTGAGATTGCCGATCTCCGCGATACGCGAGAAGTGCTGCAGCTGTTTGATTTCCATAATTCAGAACTCTTATCGAGTGCATATCAGATATGCATGAACAAATATTTCTCACGTGAAGATATTAGCATAGAGTAACTCTCAAAGGGGAGTCGCTAGTCGAGATTACATCGACGTCCGTCCCCGGATTGGGTACGGGCCGCACTCTTACCGGTGTACAGGGCGATTCGAAGCAAATTTAATCACAGGAGACTCCATGAACGCTTCCACGCAACCCGTGGTGTTCAAGCCGAACTCGCGCGGCGCCGACCGCTATCAATATCTGACCCAAACTGACGCAGGAACACCTGCAGGCGAGTTGATGCGGCGTTACTGGCAACCAGTCGCTCTTATCGACTCACTGCCACCCGGAGCCGCCCCCCAGCCGATTCGCATTCTGGGCGAAGACCTCATACTGTTCCGCGATGACAAAGACCGGGTTGGTCTCATTGACCGCAAATGTGCGCATCGATGTACGGACCTCGCGCTTGGCCGCGTTGAGGATGGTGGAATCCGTTGTCCGTATCACGGCTGGCTTTTTGATGTTGAGGGGCGTTGTTTGAGTCAGCCCGCCGAAGCGTCCGCGACCGCGAAAGACCGGATCCGGATGAAGTCGTACCCGCTTCATGAGGCGGCCGGTGCATTCTGGGCCTACATGGGACCTGGCGAGCCGCCTCTTTTCCCGAATTACCCCGCTCTCGCGGGTGGAGGGGAACATTGCTACACGACTCGCTGGTTCGGTGACTGCAACTGGTTGCAGGCGAGCGAGGGCAACATCGATCCCGTTCATACGTCCTATCTCCACCAGCTCGAACTGTCGAACGAAGACATGAAGGCACGTTGGGGTGTGTTCTCTAACCAGGCCCGTCCCGAACTGGCTGTCGAGGACACCCGATTTGGGGTGCGGTTGTATACCTTGCGCAAGATTGCCGGTACCGACCGTTCATCCATTCGAATCACCAATTTTGTCATGCCGAATGCGTGCGCGGTTGGCGGATTTGAGGGGTACCTGGGCGAGGGCGGCTTGACGATGCTTTGGGACGTGCCTATCGACGACCAGCATCACTGGCGGTGGGAATTCATCTTCCATCGCAGCGGGCAGCTGAACAAGGACGCTCTTGAAGCCCAGTACCAATCCGAAAAGGAAGAGGGCGATCGCATGCGTCGCAAATGGGACAACCTCTATTCCCAGGATCGGGAGTCGATGAAGGGGAAAGCGTACCTGGGGCTTGGCGAATGCTTTTCCGTTCACGACATTGCTATCACGCAATCGCAGGGCACGATTCACCACCAGGCGAACGAGCACCTGTCGTCGTCGGACATTGCCATCGTGCGCGCACGTCGGATGCTTGACGAGGCGGCACAGGTTATCGCCGAAGGTGGAGATCCACGTGGCGTGGTTCGTAGCGAAGCCGAGAACGACTTCCGTGACATGGTTGTAGTGACGGGAGAAATCACAAATGGTGACTCCAAGGAAGAGTATTGCGCCCGTTATACCGAGAGTCCCGACCTGTTCCGCCCGCAAGAGAGTTCATCTAGTTAGCACATACGTCGACAAACCGTGAAGTAGCGTCACATGGACACGTCTGGCAAGCCGGCCCTTCTATTAAACGGGAAAGACCTTGTTGAGGCTTCTTCCCATCAATGAGGGCGCTGGTTTGCCAGCCTGGTATCGACGCTCCGTTTGTGTGTTGTTTGATTCATCGAGATTTTTCTGGTCATGAACACTATCGCCGTTCGAGTCGCAGCCGCTGACGCCATTGCTCAAGATATTCGCTTATTGAGGTTGGAGCCCCAAGACGGGACCAGCTTGCCGAACTGGAACCCCGGTTCACACATCGATCTTTATCTGGGGCAAGGGATTACCAGGCAATATTCCTTGTGTGGCCCGCACGGCGATACATCTGGATATCAGGTTGCTGTCAAGCTGGAGCCCAAGTCACGTGGTGGGTCGAAATTTGTCCATGAATCGCTTGGTATTGGGAGTGAACTGCGCATTTCTGCTCCGCGAAATCATTTCGAGATGAGCGCAAATGCCGGGCACACTCTGCTCGTCGCCGGCGGCATTGGAATCACCCCGATCGTCAGCATGGCACGCGCTCTAGGAGCAAAGCAGCAGCAATTTGAACTCCTCTACTTCTCGCGCTCCCATCAACACGCCGCTTTCCGAGATGAGCTCGAATCGGGACCGCTCCAGGAGTCCTGTCGACTGCTCTTTGGACTGGAACACGACGCAGTCGAAGAAGTCCTGGAAGGCGCTCTTAACGACAGGTATGAAGGGAGTCATCTCTACCTGTGCGGACCGAAAGCCTTTATGGACACGGTCCGTGCTGTCGCGGCTCGCTGCGGCTGGCCGGAAGAAGCTGTTCATCTCGAGTACTTTGCCGGTGCAGAGCCTGCCGATCAAGGCGCGCAGACGTCGTTTGATGTGAAGCTTGCGCGCTCCGGGAAAGTTCTCACGATCCCGGCCGACAAGACGATCGTCGACGTACTGCGAGTCGAAGGTGTCGAGGTAGAGACTTCCTGTGAGCAAGGTGTTTGTGGGACATGTGTGACAAGAGTGCTTGACGGTGTACCAGAGCATCACGACTGTTTCCTGACAGCCCAGGAGCAAAAGCAGGGAGACTGTATGGCGGTTTGCATCTCCCGCTCCAAATCGAAGTTGCTTGTGCTGGATTTGTAGTCGGTCGCCATGCCATAGGTGGCATGGCGAAAGTGAAGAAAAATAATATTCGGAGACAAATATGTCGAAGCAGTTCGGCTCGCGGCGGTGCGCAGGCGCACTCGCAGCAGGCGTTGTCGCGGCACTCTATGCAGGAAACGCATCCGCAGTTGATGGTATATCGCTAAGCGGGACAGGAGTGAAAGCGGCGGGAATGGCAGGTACATCAATCGCATTTCCACAGGATAGCTCCGTTGCTGCAGACAATCCCGCCGGAATGGGGTTGATTGGATCGCGAACCGATTTCGGCATCCAGATTCTGGAGCCTTTGACCGACTTTGAATATGGCAGCCCGTCCAACACTCTGCATACGGGAAAGGTATACCCCGTTCCAGACGGTGGGGCCAACTGGCAGATAAGTCCCCGGCTAACCCTTGGGGTATCACTCTTCGGTACTGGCATTGGTACCAGTTATGGTCGGCCAGCGCTCCCCATCCCCGGTGCTGGCGTCGCACAGTCGAGCCTGCAAACCGTCATTGCCGCGCCGACAGTGACCTACAGGCTTACAGAGCACAACATCATCGGCGTCAGTCTCTCGTTAGCCTACCAACGGTTCTCTGCGAACGGGGTAATTGTTCCGACAGAGGATGGCACGCTACAACCGTTACCGTCGCACGGTATATCCGACGCATTCGGCTACGGGATGCGCGTCGGTTACATCTGGCAACCAACCTCCGCGTTTACGTTCGGCGCAAGTTATGCCAGCCGGATCCGCATGAGCAAACTCTCCGGCTACCAGGACGACCTCCTTGCCGCAGGAGGCGGGCGTATCGACATTGGTGCCCAGTACGGCGTCGGTATCGCCTATCAGCCCGTCCCGAGCCTCACCCTCGCAGCAGATTGGTTCCACGTTGAGTTTTCCAACACTGTCATTGGATCTGCGCAAGGGTTTGGCTGGCAGAACCAGGATTTCTTTCGTCTGGGAGCCTCATGGGACCTTGCTCAGCGATGGACTTTGCGGGCCGGGTTCTCGCGCGGCAACCATCCAATAGGCCCATCAGTCGTGGCTCAGAATCTTCTGTCAGCCATGCCCGTTTCGTCATCGGTCGCCGTCGGTGCGACGTACAGGATCGGCGACAAAGACGAGGTGAGCGGTGTATTTGAGTACGGATTCCCGGTTACGGTCAAAGGAGAAGGGGCAAGTCTCGGATTTAACGAGCAGACCAAAACGGAAGTCTTTGGCGTGAGCTATGGGCACAAATTCTAGGCCATAGATCTACACACGAAGATTGTCTCAGATACAAAAACGCCCATCACGCAGATTTCGATACAGGTAGGGCTATATTCCAGGAGAATCCATGACCACTTCGCCGTTTGATCCGCAAAGTGAGCTGAATGAGAACGTACGGTCGAGGTTCTACATCCGAGGGGATTGGGTTTTGCCGAATTCGACCGGGACAGTGTCGATTGTCTCGCCGACAACAGAGCAGCCTTTCCTTTCTGTTCCGCTCGCTAATCACCGGGACGTAGACGCGGCGGTACTGGCGGCGCGAAAGGCTTTTGACACGGGGCCGTGGCCCCGAATGTCTGCGGAGGAACGTTCGGTCTATCTACGCCGAATGTCGACTGCCATCGCGTCGCGTCTTCCATTGCTTTCACGGTTGTGGACCGCAGAAGTCGGCGCGCCGCTGTGGTTTGCGAACATGTTCACACCCACGGCGACGGCTATGCTCGACTACTATGCAGAGTTGTCGACAAGCTTCGCGTTCGAAGAACGCAGGTCCACACGAGGAGGGCACGCAAGGATAGTTCGTCAACCGGTCGGTGTCACCGGGCTGATTGCGCCGTGGAACGCGCAACTCCCGATTTTGGCATACAAGCTCGGAGCGGCGCTCGCCGCCGGATGTACTGTGGTCGTCAAGGCCCCTCCCGAAACTCCACTTGATGCATTGGTCGTGGCGGAGTGCGCACACGAAGCGGGTCTACCCCCTGGCGTCTTGAATGTAATCACCGCAGACGCTGATTGCGGCGCGTATCTGGTAGCTAAAAGCGAAGTCGACAAAATCAGCTTTACCGGGAGTACTGCGACCGGGAAGATCATTGCCAAGAGCTGCGCGGAACGAACTGCCCGCGTCACACTTGAGCTCGGAGGGAAGTCCGCAGCGATTGTTCTCGAAGATGCGGGCCTTGAGTCAACGTTGGCAGCGCTGGCTCCGTTCACAATGCCCTTTTCTGGGCAGATCTGCTTTGCACAAACTCGAATTCTGGTTCCACGCAGTCGCGAACGGGAATTCGTCGAGGCTTACAGCGCGGCGATCGCGGCGCTCAAAGTAGGTGACCCGTGGGAGGCAACCACACAGATCGGGCCGCTTGCCAACAGACGCCAGTTCGAGCGCGTTCTTCGCTACATCGATGTGGGACTTAGTGACGGGGCACAGATCACGACAGGAGGAACAGCCGGTGATCACCGGGACGTGGGCTTTTTCATTGAGCCAACCGTTTTTTCTGGCGTGACACCCGCGATGACCATCGCCCGGGAAGAGATATTTGGACCGGTGGTCGCCGTAATGGCGTACGACGATGTGAACCAGGCCATTGCAATTGCGAACGACACGGACTTCGGATTGAGCGGTAGTGTTTTCACGAATGATGTCGAGCGCGGTTACGACGTTGCGCGACGCATTAGAGCGGGAAACGTCTCGGTAAACGGTCTGGAAATGTCACCGAACGTTCCGTTCGGCGGGTTCAAGCAGTCGGGAATCGGCCGCGAGGGCGGTCCAGAAGGACTGAGCGCGTTCCTTGAGGATCAGGCAATCTACATGCCGTCTGAATTGCAGTCCGCGAAACAGGTATAGAGCAATGGACTACGACTACATAGTGGTTGGCGCCGGCAGCGCGGGTTGTGTGACGGCGAGCCGGCTCGTTCGCGAACACCAGGCAAGAGTGCTTCTGATAGAAACCGGTCCACCCGCGAAGAGCGCTTTGATTCGCATGCCTGCCGGAACATTCAAAATGCTCTTTGGCGGAAGTCCGTTCATAAAGCGCTATGTCTCATCGAGTCAGCCGTCATTAGACGGACGCACGGTCACGATTCCCCAAGGGAATGTCGTTGGCGGAGGCAGCTCGGTGAATGCTATGGCGTATACAAGGGGATCGCGCGCCGACTACGAGCGTTGGTTCACTGCGACAGGCGATTCGGGGTGGAGCTGGCATGGGTTGCTTCCATATTTCAAGAAGCAGGAAGGAAATCAGCGGTTCGACAATGTAGCCCACGGATCTGATGGACCGCTGAAAGTTTCAGACTCCCTCTACACCGTAGAAGTGGCCGACCGTTTTGTTCGTGCCATGCAGCGTCAAGGGGTACCGTTCTCACCGGACTTCAATGCCGGGAGTTTGCGTGGCGTCGGCTACATGCAAACGACAACTTATAACGGGCAACGATGCAGCGCCGCCGATGCATTTCTTAATCCTGTATTGGATAACCCAAAACTGTCTCTGATAACAGGAGCACAGGTCGAGCGAGTTCTGTTCGAGGGCGATCTCGCGGTAGGTGTTGAATATCGGATACGGGGGAAGCTGGTACAGGCGCGAGCATCAGGTGAAGTGATTCTGTGTGCGGGGGCTTTTGCGACCCCGAAACTTCTGATGTTATCCGGCATTGGGCCAGCGGAACATTTGAGGGAGCATGGACTGAATGTGCGAGTCGATTCACCTGGTGTTGGTGAGAACCTGCAAGACCACAACGTCGCGGTAGTTTCGATGAGCACGCACGGTCAATACGGATACTTTGGTGAAGATCGTGGGTTTCGGGCGCTACGCAATGCTCTCCAGTACGCCGCTTTCCGTAATGGGCCCATCGCGTCAAATGGCGCCGAGACGATGGCATTCGTCAATCTTGTCGAACCGGATGGAGAGCCGGACCTGCAACTATATTGCGTGGGGGTAATGTGGCCTGATCCGCAAGGTCCGAAGCCGACGTACGGCATGACCCTAATGGCTAACCTCGTACGACCGCGTTCTCGCGGCACAGTGCGCCTCAAGTCTTCCATGCCGTCGGATGACACAGTCGTTAGTCCCAACTGGCTACAGGACGTGTCGGATAGGGATCGGCTCATTGGAGCAATCCGGTATCTGCGTCGTCTGGCATCAACGGAGCCACTTGCGTCGATCATAAATGAAGAAGTAGGGCCGGGGCTGAGCGTTCAGTCAGACGATGAACTACTTGACTACCTGAAGCGAACCACTGACTCCAACTACCATCCCGTAGGGACATGCAGAATGGGGCGCGATGGTGATCCAATGTCGGTTTTAACTCCAGATCTGAAAGTCAAAGGAGTAACGGGGCTGCGAGTATTTGATGCTTCAATGATGCCGCATATCATCAGTTCAAATACCAATGCAACGGTAATGGCCGTTGCCGATCGAGGGGTCGATGTAATGATGGGACAGGCCCGCTCTTCACCGAATCTCGATAGCACTGCGGTTGCGGCGCGTGTGTGATGACAGGAGATCTTACCCTTGCAGTATTGCCCACTGCTAACCGTACATGCCCTCTGTTATCGGAGCTTCGCATGAATATGACGAGGCGACCAGTTTGGTCAACTGCAAAAAAGGAAAGACAGATTTTGTCTGGATCAAGCCGCGAATGACATGGGAGCGAGTAGTCGGATAGTTTTTAAAAATAAAAAATTAAATATTGATAAGCATTACTACATGGTTTGGAGACTTTCATGAAAGCGAGATGGAGTTTAGGTTTTTTATCGATCTCAGCTGTGTTGGCGGGAAACGCACATGCGCAGAGCAACGTTACCTTATACGGCATCGTCGACACGGGAATTCAGTACTACAACAACGCAACAGCTACGGGTGGATCCGTCGTTGGAATGCCGAGTTTGTCGGGCAAGTTGCCATCGCGTTTTGGTCTGAAGGGGGTGGAGGATCTGGGCGGTGGGTATAGAGCGTTCTTTGTGCTCGAAAACGGATTTGGAGTTAACAACGGCGCGTTAGGTTATGGCGGCAGAATCTTCGGGCGCGCAGCAAATGTAGGGATTGACAGCAAGTTTGGGAGTTTGACGCTGGGCCGGCAAATGAACATGACGTTGTACGCGCTGACCGACGCGGATGTCATAGGACCATCGAATCATTCACTAGCAGTTTTTGACACATACTTGCCAAATGCACGAAGCGACAACGCCATTGGATACATGGGAAAGTGGCGTGGCTTTACCCTCGGTGGCACATATAGTTTCGGTCGTGACGCCGCAGGCCCAGCAGGAGCTTCGGCAACCAATTGTGCGGGTCAAGTCCCCGGGGACTTCGTCGCCTGCCGGCAATACACCGCTATGCTCGCATATGCGTCGGACAATTTTGGGGTTACGGCATCCTATGACGTCATGCGTGGAGGTATGGGAGCATCCGCGCCACTCTCCAGCAGCGCAGATACCGACACGCGGACTATCGTTGACGGATACGCGAAATACGGAAACCTGAAGTTTGGAGTGGGATGGATCAGACGAAACACGTCCAGCACCACTCATAGCCAGTCAGATATTTTCTTCGCAGGGGGTACCTATCTGCTGACGCCCGCGTTAGCGGTCGATGCACAGGCAGTCCGATACATATTGCGCACCCGATCAGATGCGACGTTGCTGGTCGGCCGCGTAAGCTACTTCCTTTCAAAGCGAACCTCAGTCTATTCATCTGCTGGGTATATATTTAACAGTCCGTCTTCAGCCGTCCCGGTTTCGGCAGGAGGTTCGGTTGGTACTGGCAAGAGCCAGATGGGCGTCATGGTGGGCATGCAGCAGCGTTTTTAACCTCGCTTCGTTCCTCCTGCTTCTTTGGAGAGGTGCTACGCACGAAGTATGTCGAATCGACTTGCGGAGCGACACCGTTGGAACTGCGTGCACATCAAGGAAGGGAGAGTGATCTGCGCGCAGCACAGGTAGATATACGGTGCTCGCATTACTGGACCCTGTTCAGGGTTTATGTCGCGAGCCAGTAAGGAAGAAAGTTGAAGACACGGGTTCTCACGATCAGATTCAAATTAGTCGGCGCTTTCGGGGTGATCGGCGCGTTCCTGCTCGTCTCAGGAGTATGGAATCTGATCACACTTCTTCAATGGGATGTAGCCAGGTTACCAGTGTACCGGACGGTATCGATGGGCATGGCTCTTCTATCAACGATGGGCTGCATCGTTTCGATCTACTGCGGTGCGCATCTCAATGCAGTCGTAATGTGGAGGACTGAATCGGATGGGCAAGAAGCTTGAGGATATCGCAGAGACACTTGACTTATCTAAGCGGTCATCGCGTTCGCGCATGGATGAATTTGGGCGTGCGGCAATTGCGTTCGATGCGTTAATAACGCGGGTCCAAGAGACGGTCTACGCCGTTCGCGTGTCTGCTGACACGGTTTCAAAGCCTACGCGAGAATTCGTATCTGGAAATGTTGATATTTCAGCGCGTACCGAAGCGCAGGCTGCGTCGCTGCAGGAGACGGCGTCGAGCATGACGCAATTGACAGAAACCGTGAAACAGAGCGCGAACAATGCGCGATGGGGGAAGGAGGAGGTATTCGAGGCAACGAGAACTGCTGAGAGAGGGGGTGGCGTCGTTCATGACATGGTTGCGACAATGGGAAAGATACACGCGAGTTCGAGCAAGATCTCCGAGATGATTGGAGTCATTGAAGGGATAGCATTCCGAACCAATACTCTGGCTCTGAACGCCGCCGGCCCGCGCCCATCAACGATCCGGACCGGATTATCGCGAATCCATACAACTGTATCGACGGCGGTGGGTTCTACATTACGTTCAAGCGACCGAATGTGAAACCGGAGATCGACGCGGGCAGCGGAAAGTTGCCCGTCACCCCCGAGCAAAATGCTGCGGCCAAACAGATATCCTCTGCAGTGACGTATGCAATCAATGGTGGGCATATCGACGAACTCCGACGCTATGAGGAAACAATGTACGCATTGGAGGTGCTCAATTGAGAAAAGGGATTCTGGTTACATTGATGCTCACGCTTGGGACGGCAGCGCATGCCGACGATTTCGCTTCCGTGCAGTACGACGCCTCGAATAACTCGATCGCGCTCAAACGAAGTGACGGCGCGAGCAGGCAGTGCGTGCTCGCGCGCAAGCTCAAGGACGTCGATCCGAAGTTCAACTGGAACCAGCAGGTGGTTCTGCTGAACAATACCGACTACGTCGCTGTTGCCGATGTGCAGCAATGCACAGACGGAAAGGCGTCGCCATCAAGCATTCCCCCACACGTAGGCTTTGTGGTGGACGTCAATCTCCGGAAGAAGCTCTATCTTTCGCTCGACGTGGTGACAGCAGGCACAATCAGCTACGCAGCGACCGTTTCCAAACTCGGCAGCAACCGGCCGATCGGGAATTTTCCGGGCGAGTACACCCGGGGTAAGAGCATGAGCAAACTGCAGGAAGAAGGGTTCGGTTATTCGGAGTCGGCTCCCGGCCGGATCTCTGAGGACGGCCGATACGTCAGCGCGGACGGCTCGATGGACTGCGCGATCTACTCGCACCCGGGAGTTTGGGATCTGCAGACAGGAAAGCGGGTGGTCAGAAGCGACGGCTGCGAGAATCTCTTTAGCAGCGGCAATTGAAAACCTGGTGAGGCGGCTTGTTTAATTGTGCTTCAGGGCTTGGGGCTGGCGAAGTGAAGCGCAACCCGCACGAGTGAATCAGGCACAAGATGCTGACGCGACTTTGGGGACGGCCGCTGTACCTTTAAAAGCGGCCGTCCTGACGTTTCGAGCGAGCATGGCCGGAGAGGGGCGGCTACGGAAGTCGGGGGGCGGCCCGGCGCCGCTCGATCATCGGCGAGCTTCGAACTGCCGGGATCGGCCCGGATTGTGTCAAAACGCATTTTGGATGCGTTAAAATTTGCCATCCGAAAGCGAGGATGAGCAACATGAAACGGTTGGTTCAAGGCGACAATCGTACACAAAGCTCTCTCCTTCCTGAAGCGCTCGATGACTACGTGACGGACACCAATCCCGTGCGCGTAGTTGATGTCTTTGTCGATGAGCTTGATCTTCGTAAGCTTGGGTTTGAAGGCGTCGAACCAGCGTTGACTGGTCGGCCGTCGTATCACCCCGAGGTGATGCTCAAGATCTATATCTACGGGTACCTGAATCGTATTCAGTCGAGCCGCCGCCTTGAACGCGAGGCTCAGCGCAACGTCGAACTCATGTGGCTTACGGGCCGCCTGGCACCAGACTTCAAGACCATTGCGCGGTTCCGTAAAGACAACGGCAAAGCGATCCGTAGCGTCTGCCGTCAGTTCGTCGTGCTGTGCCAGCGTCTGGACCTCTTCGCCGAAGCGATCGTTGCGATTGACGGCAGCAAGTTCAAGGCGGTGAACCACCGCGACCGTAACTTCACGAGCGCGAAGCTTGAACGACGCATGCGCGACATCGAGTCAAGTATCGCTCGCTATCTCGAGGCAATGGACACAGCGGATCGTCAGGAGCCGGCAGTCGCGAAGGTCAGGACAGAGCGACTGCAAGACAAGATTGCGGCCTTGAAGGAGCAGATGCGAAGCCTCAAGGAGATCGAGGTGCGACTGAACGCGACACCTGACAAGCAGGTTTCGCTTACCGACCCGGACGCGCGTTCAATGAAGACGCGTGGGACCGGAGTTGTTGGCTACAACGTCCAGACGGCAGTGGATACGAAGCACCATTTGATCGTCGCGCACGAGGTAACTAACAACGGCATTGATCGTGATCAACTGACGTCGATGGCGAAGCTTGCCCGAACGGAAATGGGTGTAGGCAAACTCACTGCGATCGCGGATCGAGGCTACTACAAGAGCGAAGAGATACTTGCATGCCACGAAGCTGGCATCACCGTATTCGTGGCAAAGACGGTGACATCAACCGCCACGGCGCATGGCCGTTTCAGCAGGGATGATTTTATTTACAACCCGGAAACGAACGAATATCGGTGTCCGGCCGGTGAGCGGCTCATCTGGCGATGCTGGACCATAGAGCGTGCTCTGAAGCTCGGCAAGTATTGGAGTTCGAATTGCCAGCAGTGCTCGTTAAAAGAGAAATGTACGCCGGGCACTGAGCGGCGTATGACCCGCTGGGAGCACGAGACCCTTGTTGAGGAAATGCAGGCGCGACTTGATCATGCTCCTGAGATAATGCGTACCCGGCGAGAGACAGTCGAGCATCCCTTCGGCACGATTAAGGCATGGATGGGGGCCACTCATTTCCTCACGCGGACCATCGAACGAGTGAGCACTGAAATGAGCTTGCACGTGCTGGCGTACAACATGAAGCGAGTGATCCGGTTACTCGGTTCAGAAACGCTTATGACAGCAATGCGGGCGTGATGCCCGCATGGGGTTGTTGAACCTTTGCAATCTGTTCGCCGGGTTTCGTTCGGCTTGTCGCAATCGAAAAGCTGCAACGTCCGATGAGACCGGTTTCGTTATTTCTTGTGGCCGCCCGTTTCGACACAGTCTGGGCCAATTCCGGTCCCTGGCGGATCCTGGAAATGTGTCCGTTGAGAGTTCGGGACCAGCCGGTGAGGATGAGGGTGCAATGTTGAAGACGCACCTCGCCGACGGGTGACTCAGAATGAATCGGCGCAATAGAATGCGAGAATCCCCAATTGTCCGCCCGATCCGCTAAATTATTCTCAAGATGAAACGACTCCCGCCGCTCAATTGGTTACGTGCTTTCGAATCATCGGCCCGGCACCTCAGTTTCACACATGCCGCGACCGAGCTGAGCCTTACCCAGGCGGCCGTTAGCCAGCAGGTGAAGGGACTCGAATCTCAGCTTGGAACAGCGTTGTTCAAGCGCCTGCCGCGCGGCATCGAGTTGACCGAGGCCGGGCTTGCGTATCTGCCAGTTGTCCATGAAGCGATCGAGCGACTTGCTGCTGCCACGGACGAGATCTTCGGGCAAGGACACCTGAAAATGCTGACCGTGCGCGTGAGTCTTGTGTTTTTCACGCACTGGCTCTCATGGCGGCTGCCCGATTTCCGGAAGCGGTATCCAGACGTTAATCTGCGCATCACCAGCAATATCTGGGGAGGCGACAGCAGCGTAACCGATGTCGAAGCCGATCTGGAGATCCGCTACGGCCACGGGAAATGGACTGGCCTGCGTGCGGAGCGACTGACGTGGGATACGCTGCTGCCCGTCTGCGCGCCCGGCTTGCCTTCTCCAAAAGCGCCTCTGTCTACGCCCAAGGATCTCGCGCATCACGAACTGCTCCACGTGCTCGGCTACGAAGAGGGCTGGGGATACTGGCTAAAAAAGGCTGGTGCTTCGAAGGTCGATTCGTCGAAGGGTATGCAATTCGACACGCTTATCTCCGCACTCAAGGCGGCTGAACTTGGCCAGGGTGTCGCACTCGCGCGTTCGTCGCTCGTCGAGCACATGCTGATCTCCGGACAACTTATCGCCCCACTGAAGCGTCGGCTTCCAACCAGTGAGGCGTTCTATCTCGTCTACTCCCCGCACAGCATCGTTAACCCCAATGCGGCTGCGTTCGTCGCATGGTTGAGTGCACAGGCCGCAGAAGCGCACGCAAGGTACTGACCTTCGGTCCGCCTGGCACACCCGCACCAGTTCATCGGTGCACGGCGTCCTGCCGTCCGACTCGTCTGCTTGAGCCATAAAAAAAACCGACCCACCATCGCTTTTTTTATTGCTTTACGCGCCATGGATTCCGGCCGAAAGTTGCGTCCATCCACTCGGATCTTCACCAAACAGGCGTCTCGGTGCTGATGACTGACGGTGACAGGTCTATCCACAACATGACGATCGACGGTCGCGTGATGCGACGGGTCTGGAGGCGACTTGGCAGACTATGGGAAATAGCAAGCAACTGCCGTTCAGCGGCGTAAAAGTCATCGACTTCGGCCAGTATATTGCGGGCCCGGCCGTGGCAATGATCCTTGCGGATCTTGGCGCTACTGTAATTCATGTCGATCCTCCGAATGGGCCGCTTTGGGATAGTCCGGCCAATGCCGTTCTGAACCGTAACAAGCATTGCCTGAAGCTTGATCTGAAGTCCGAGAGCGGTTTGGAAGAAGCGAGAAGCCTCATCAACCGCGCGGATATCGTCATCGAGAACTTCCGGCCGGGCGTAATGGCGCGTCTGGGCCTGCACTTCGCAAAGCTGCGTGAGCAAAGCCCTCAACTGATCACCCTTTCGATGCCGGGTTTCGCCAGCAATGACCAGTTGCGGCGCGAATGGCGCGCGTTCGAGCCGATCATCGCTTCTGCATCCGGCGTATTCACGGACATGGGACAGAATCGCGTATTGATGGGCATCAACCCGAGTTTCTCGCCTCTGCCGCTCGCCTCTGCCTACGGCACGATGCTGGGTGTATCCGCCGTCGCTCTGGCCTTGCAGGCGCGGCAGCGCACCGGCCTCGGAGATGAAATTGAAGTCCCCCTGGCGTCAGCCGTGATGGAGGGGCTTTCGTACAACTCAATCCATATTGAAGGCTATCCCGAGCGATACAAGACCCTTCGTGAAAAGGAGATTGAGCGGCGCCGGTCGAATAGTCTGCCGATGAATCTGTCGTATGAGGCCCTGCAAGATTATCTGGATCCCTTCTATCGCACCTACGAGTGCGCCGATGGTCGCAAATTTTACGCGGTGTGTCCGTCGCACCGCTCGCACGCGCGGCGCTGCCTGCAGGCGATGGGGCTGTACGAGGAAATGCTGGCGGCCGGATTGCCGCTTGTAGACGACCCATATCTGCCGATTTCCGAATGGGAGGGGGACGCTTCGCTAGGAGTCTATCCGTTGCCCGAGCATTGGGCCAAGCGCATTTCCGCGCGCATGAAGGAAGTCTTCCTGACGAAAACGGCAGCGGAGTGGGAGAAGATTTTCGGTGAAGGGGGATTCCCGGGCGCTGCACACCGCACCACGCGGGAGTGGCTGCACGACGATCATGCGAATGCCGCTGGTCTGGTCCTTGACGTCGAAGACTTCGAGTATGGCGCGATGAAACAGCCCGGTCCGGTCTCATGGCTCGAGGACTGCGCCGAACTGATGCTCTCACCGGCGTCACGCCGCATAGTGACCTTCCAGGAAGCCGTGGCCATTCTGGACGAGCAGGGGAGCGCTGGAGTGCCTCCCCCGTCTGAAAACTGCTCGAAGGGGTGGCTCGAAGGGGTACGCGTCCTCGACTTGACCAACGTGATTGCCGGGCCGCACTCAACCTCGTTTCTCGGCCGGTTCGGTGCCGACGTCATCAAACTCGACCCTGTCAGACCGAATTATGACCCGTGGAATACGGTGGTCTTCGGGATGTCTTCCGCCCGCGGCAAGCGGAGCGTGCTCGTCGACCTGAATCACCCGGATGGACGTGAGGTGTTCAACCGGCTTGCACGGTCCGTCGACGTGATCGTAATGAACGCGCCGGATCGGCAACTGGCACCGCTGGGGCTGGACGAAGCGAGTCTACGTTCTGTCAATCCGGGCGTGATTTTCTGCCAACTGGACTGCTTTGGCGGTCCACGGCGCGGACCGCGGACCGACTATCTCGGCTACGACGATCTGATCCAGGCGTGTACCGGTATCATGGCGCGCTTCGGTGGTGGCATGCAGACGCCGGAGGAGCACGCGCACGTCGGGACGATCGATGTCATGTGCGGATTCGCGGCAGCGCTGGGCGTTGCCGCCGCCCTGTACCGCAAGGCCAGAACGGGCGAATCCGGGCGGGCCAGAACTTCCCTCGCGGCGCTCGGCAATCTGGTGCAGGTTCCGTTCTCGTACGACTACGCAAACCGCCGCCCGTTCGATGAGCCGTCCGGTCGCGACGCACAAGGCTTTACGGCGATGTCCCGCTTCTACCGTGCTGCTGACAACTGGATCTACGTGGATACCAGCGAGCGCGAACTGGGCAAGCTCGATCGGGTGGACGGTCTGAAAGGGATCGCTGCCGCCGAGGATCCGGCTGCCTTTCTCGCGTCCGCGCTCGACACAGCCTCCGCTGGAACCTGGCAGAGCCGATTACAGGCCGCCAACATCGCCGCGGCGGTGCCGGACAACATCGTCAATCTGCGCCGGCACAACAGCCGGCCTTGCGATGATCGTCCCGGGATCGACAACGGTAGCTATTCATTCAGCGTCTATGCGGACCATCCGAGCGGTCGATGCGTCACGCAACTCGATCCCTTTGCGATCCGCCCGCGTCACGCCCGGATTCGCGCGCTGCAGTCGGCTGAGAAATTCGGTGCGTCGACGCACGCCGTGTTGCGCGAGTTCGGATATAGCGATGCCGAGATCGAAATGCTGATGGCGCGGCATGCCGTTGGCGATAGCTGGTCCGAAGAGTATCTGCCCAGCTAGACGCATTTCTCCGTTTCGCAGCGGCTACAAGTCAAGCATTCCCCAGCGAAGCGTGGTGCAAGCCGAACGTGGCAGCAGACGACGAAAAGCTTGCGCGGGCGCTTCGACGGGCCAATCAATGAGAAACGCATCCAAAGTGTGAACGCACTGGCGAGATGCGGCAATTTCAATATTGGAGACAACCATGCAAGGTCAGACTAAACCTCTGGTTAGCTTTCGGCATGTCAAGAAGACATATGACGGAGAAACGTTAGTTGTTAAAGATCTAAATCTCGATATTCAGAAAGGCGAGTTTCTGACCTTGCTCGGTCCGTCCGGCTCGGGAAAAACCACCTGCCTGATGATGCTTGCGGGATTCGAGTATCCGACCGATGGAGAGATCTGGCTCGATGGGCAGTTGCTCAACCGGATCCCGCCTCACAAACGCAACATCGGGATGGTGTTTCAGAACTACGCGCTTTTCCCTCATCTCACGGTTGCGCAGAACCTGGAATATCCGCTCAAGGTTCGGAAAGTGCCGCCGGACGAACAGGCTTCGAGGGTCAAGCGAGCGCTCGAAATGGTCAGCATGGGGAAGCTGGGCAAGCGGATGCCGAGCCAACTGTCGGGCGGCCAGCAGCAGCGCGTCGCCCTTGCACGCGCACTGGTCTTCAATCCGCAGCTCGTGCTGATGGACGAGCCGCTCGGCGCGCTCGACAAGCAGTTGCGCGAACACATGCAGCTCGAGTTGAAGGCCTTGCATGAAGCGCTCGGACTGACGTTCGTCTATGTCACGCACGACCAGAGCGAAGCGCTAACGATGTCCGATCGTGTCGCGGTGTTCGATCAGGGCGAGATCCAGCAGCTCGATACGGTGGATCGCCTGTACGAATCGCCAAGAAATCTTTTCGTTGCAAACTTCATCGGCGATAACAACCGGCTGAAGGGCATGGTCGTCGCAAAGGACGGCGAATATTGCGGCCTGCGGCTCGCCGACGGGACGACGGTGCGTGCATTGAACGTCGCAAACGCCGGAGTCGGCACGCAGGCGATGGCCGTCATCCGTCCTGAACGGCTCTCGGTCGAACCTCGCCCGGCAGTCACTGCGAATGTCATCCACGCCGAAACGCTCGATGCCATCTATTTTGGCGACCACGTGCGACTGCGTTGTCGCGGCCCAGGCGACACAGAGTGTTTCGTCAAGGTTGCGCTCGACCACGATGGGCATTCGCGCGCTCATCCGGGCGCTAGGATCGCGCTGTCGTTCCGAGAAGACCATCTGAAGATCTTGAACTGACATCCTCCGTTTGCACCACACAGCAGGAGAGAATCATGAAATCGCACTTGAAAATGATTTGCGCCGCGTTGCTGGCATGTTCGTCGGCGACGGCGTCTGCCGGCGGACTAACGACCGTCAACTACGGCGGCGCGGTTGGCAACGCGCAAAAGGCCGCCTGGGTAGAACCGTTCGCCAGGGACACGGGTATCGCGACGAATGCCATCGAGTACACCGGCGACATGGCTAAGGTGAAAGCGATGGTCGAGGCCAGGAACGTCACGTGGGATGTCGTGGAGGTCGAGTCCGCAGACGTCGGTCGTGGCTGCCAGGATGGCCTCTTCGAGAAGCTGAACTGGTCCAGCATCGCGAAAAAAAGCGACCTGGTGAGCGGATCGGTCACACCTTGTGCGGCTGGAACATTTGTGTGGTCAACGGTCCTGGCGTACAACCCGACGCTGACCAAGGGTACGCCGCAAGGCTGGAAGGATTTCTGGGACGTCAAGAAATTTCCGGGCAAGCGCGGGATGAAAAAGGAGGCCCGCTACAACCTGGAGTTCGCGCTGATGGCGGACGGTGTGGCGCCGAAGGATGTCTACACCGTGCTCGGCACGTCTGCGGGCGTCGAGCGCGCGTTTAAGAAAATGGATGAACTCAAGCCCTACATCCAGTGGTGGGAGGCGGGTGCGCAACCACCGCAGTTCCTGATCGCGGGTGACGTTGCAATGTCGACTGCCTATAACGGCCGTATCGACGCCGCGGTTCGCGAAGGTAACCGTGCGCTCGCCATCGCGTGGGATCAAAGCATCTACGACCTGGATTTCTTCGCGATTCCGAAGGGCTCGAAGAACAAGGAAGCAGCCGAAAAGTACATTTCGTATGTACTTAAACCGCAGTCTCAGGCCACGTTCGCGCAAAAGATCCCGTATGGCCCGGTAAACGAGGCGACTTTCAAGCTGCTCAATGGGACGATCCTGGCCGCGCTTCCCAATTCTCCCACGAACGGTAAGAACGCCATTGCGGGCAACGTCGAGTTCTGGACCGACCACGGAGACGGCCTCGAACAGCGCTTTACCGCTTGGGCCGCAAGGTAAGGGGAAAAAGCATGAGCGCTATTACTTCACAGCAACAGAGCTGGCACACGCGCCAGCTCAAGAAATCACTGCGAGCCGTGCAGTTGCGTAAGGAAGCCGCTGCGGTCCCATTGCTGGCGCCGCTTGCCCTCTTTATCTTGCTGGTGTTTGTGATGCCGGTCGCGTCGATGATCTCGCGTTCGATTCAAAGTCCCGAGGTTGTTGACGCGTTACCGAAGACAACCTCGGCCTTGAGACATTGGGATCGCAAGTCGACCGTTCCCGATGAGGCTTACCGTGCGCTGATGCTTGACGTGGAAGGCAACGGAGGAAATAACGAGGCGGGTAGCGCGGCGGGCAGACTGAATGGCCAAAAGGATGGTTTTCGCTCGTTGTTTTACAAGACGACCAGTGCGCTTCCTTTTGGGGATAACGATGCGGAGCTTTCCGCACAGGGGGTAAAGAAACGCCTGATCGATATCGACTCCCGCTGGGCAGACGCGAGTTACTGGCGAGCGATCGCCAACGAATCATCACGTTATACGAGCCAGTATCTCCTCGCCACGATCGACTTTCGAGAAACGCCTGATGGTCGCATCATGCCGGTAGAGAACGGTGCATCCGCATACCGCGCAGTGTTCATGCGTACCTTCGTGATTAGCGGACTGGTGACGCTCGCGGCGCTGTTACTGGGTTTTCCGCTCGCCTACTGGATCTCGATTCTGCCGGCACGAAAGGCGAATCTCGTAATGATCCTCGTGCTGCTTCCGTTCTGGACGTCGATTCTCGTTCGGATTTCGGCGTGGATCGTGATTCTCCAGGGAGCGGGTCTTGTCAACAAGGCGTTGATGGCGCTGCATGTGATTTCGACGCCGCTGCCACTCCTGTTCAACAGGACGGGGGTGCTGATTTCCATGACCCACATCCTGCTGCCGTTCATGATTCTGCCACTCTACAGCGTCATGAAGTCCATCCCGTCGAGCTATACGAAAGCCGCGATCTCTCTTGGAAGTCATCCCTTCGGGGCATTCTGCAAGGTCTATGTGCCGCAGACGCTTCCCGGTGTCGGGGCGGGCGCCCTGCTGGTGTTCATCACCGCGCTGGGCTATTACATCACGCCAGCGTTGCTAGGCGGTGCAGGCGATCAGATGGTCAGCTACTACATCGCGTATTTCACCAACATGGCCCTGAACTGGGGCATGGCGTGTGCGCTTGGCGCGGTTCTCCTGCTAGTGACGTTGATCCTGTTCAGCGTCTATCGAAAGGTCGTCGGTACAGAACTGAAGGTGGCCTAGCATCATGAAAACCAACGTCCCACGTTTCGCACCCTACATGTCGACGCCGGAAATCGTGTGGCACTACGTTTTGCGATCGGCCAATGTCATGGTTCTCCTGTTTCTGATCTTGCCGATACTGGCGATCATGCCACTTTCGTTTAACGAGAACTCATTCCTCGTTTATCCGATACACCAGTTTTCATTAAGGTGGTATCACAACCTCTTCACGGCTGTGGAATGGACTCGCGCCGGCGCCAATAGCTTGATTGTGACGCCGATCGCGACGGTGCTCGCGACGGTCCTGGGCACGCTGGCGGCATTGGGACTGAACAAGGCGTCGTTCAAGGGCAAAGGCGTGCTGGTCGCCGTTCTGATCTCGCCGATGATCGTGCCGGTGATCGTTACCGGCGTCGGAATGTATCTGCAGTTTGCGCGATGGGGATTGTCTGGCACCTATGCCGGGCTGATTTTCGGGCACACGGTGATCGCCGCGCCGTTTGTCGTGGTCACGGTCAACGCCACGCTTGCCGGCTTCAACCACAACTATGTACGGGCTAGCCTGAGCCTGGGCGCGTCGCCCGTGCGGACGTTCTTCTCGGTCACATTGCCAATCATCGCCCCTGGTGTGATTTCTGGAGCGTTGTTCGCGTTCGCGACCTCGCTGGACGACGTCGTGATCACCATGTTCATTGCCGGCCCGACACAGGGAACACTCCCGCTTCAGATGTTCATCGGGATTCGCGAAAGCATCACGCCGACGATCGCCGCGCTTGCGTCAATTTTGATCGTCTTTTCGAGTCTGCTGCTCATTACGATGGAATGGCTGCGTTCCAGATCTGTCGCGAGGCAGACGGCGAGTTGACGATGTCGGGGATTGCGATCGTCGAACCGGCTTTCGAGGCCGCAGGCGTTGCGCAACAGAGTGAAATCGATATGCACAACAAGCAGGAGGCGTGATGTCAGCAGAAAAGATCGACGGAACCCGATCGAAGCAATCGTCCGGCGAGTTCGACTACATCGTGATCGGAGCAGGTACGGCCGGCTGCGTGGTCGCCAGTCGCCTGAGCGAAGATAATGACGTGTCTGTGCTGCTGGTAGAGGCGGGCGGAAAGGATAACTATCACTGGATTCATATACCGGTGGGTTATCTCTACTGCATCGGGAATCCACGGACCGACTGGCGTTACAAGACATCCGAGGAGCCGGGGCTCAACGGCAGGGCGCTGGCTTATCCGCGAGGCCGGGTGCTGGGCGGCTGCTCGTCGATCAACGGCATGATCTACATGCGCGGTCAACGGGAGGACTACGACGATTGGGCGCGTATAACGGGCGACCACTCATGGGGATGGGATTCGGTTCTCGACGCATTCAAGAAGAGCGAGGACTATCACGGGGGCGCAAGCGACGCTCATGGTGCAGGCGGCCCGTGGCGCGTGGAAAAGCAACGATTGAAATGGGACATTCTCGAATCGTTTGCACAAGCCGCACAACAGACCGGCATACCCGCAACGGACGATTTCAATTGTGGAGACAATACCGGCGTCGGGTATTTCGATGTCAATCAGAGGCATGGCATCCGGTGGAATGCGTCGAAGGCATACCTGCGCCCTGCCGCAAATCGGAAGAATCTGACTATCCTCACGAATGCGCAGACGCAGCGACTCGTGTTCAAGAACCAGCGCTGTTCCGGCATTGAGTTCCGCGTTGGTGACGAGTACCGTGTGGCCAGGGCGCGGCATGAAGTGATCTTGTGCGCCGGTGCCGTCAATTCGCCTCAATTGCTTGAGTTGTCAGGGATTGGGGACATCAATCGTCTGGCAAAGCTTGGTATCGAAGTGATAAAAGATCTGCGCGGTGTGGGTGAGAACTTGCAGGATCATCTGCAATTGCGCACAGCCTTCAGGGTGGACGGTGTGCGGACCTTGAACACCCTCAGCGCTCACTGGTGGGGCAAATTGAAGATCGGCTTCGAATATGGGCTCTTCAGAAGCGGGCCGATGGCGATGGCACCGTCGCAGCTTGGCGTCTTTGCGAAGTCGGATCCGGACGACAAGACGCTGAGGCGCCCCGATGTGCAGTACCATGTCCAGCCGCTCTCGCTCGAACGGTTCGGCGAGCCGCTGCATTCGTTCGACGCGTTTACGGCGTCCGTTTGTCATTTGCGGCCGTCGTCACGGGGCAGCGTACACATCACGTCGAGTGATCCCGCGACGGCACCCAGAATTGCACCCAACTATCTTTCCACGGAGCGCGATCTTCATGTCGCGGCCAACGCACTGCGATTGACGAGGCGTATTGTTGCGGCGTCGGCCCTTGAACGGTTTCGTCCTCGGGAGGTCCTTCCCGGGATCCAATTTCAGACCGAAGAAGAATTGCGGCATGCGGCTGGCAATGTCGGAACCACCATCTTTCATCCGGTGGGAACCTGCCGAATGGGAAAAGGAGATGATCCGGACTCGGTGGTAGATTCCCGTCTGCGCGTGCATGGTGTGTTTGGCTTACGGGTGGTCGATGCTTCAATCATGCCGGTCATCACGTCGGGCAACACCAACTCGCCGACGTTAATGATCGCCGAACGCGCCAGCGAGATGATCCGGGCGGACAGAATGCGAGAAGATACGGGCGCAGAGGCATATTCGCAGGAGGTTCTCGACGTGAAGAACGCATACTGACTGAGTATTCGCACGGCAAGGCCGCTGCGTGTCTGGAATACATATACCGGATCGCGACCAACCTGACCTGTCCTGACTGATTTGATGCACACACAGATGGCGGATCGCTCTGTCAAAGCGGTCGTTCATCCGCCCGAGGCGATTGGCAGGTGTGGGTCGGGCCGCGACCACTGCTTCCACTGCGAGGCGGCACACTGGATCTCCCTTCAACTGGAAGGAGGTCATCATGGAAACGCAGAGTGGTCGCGCAGCCAATCTTGTGCCGTGGAACAAGGGTAAACTCACCGGCCAGAAGCCACCGTTGAAGCTTCCGGAAATCTGGGCGATTCGCACCCGGCTCCAGATGTCTTCGAACATTCGCGAGCTAGCTATGTTCAATCTCGCGATTGATAGCAAACTTCGGGCATGCGATCTGACGCGGCTGCAGGTGCAAGACGTCTGCCAAGGTGCCCACGTCGGATCGCGGGCAATGGTAAGCAGCAGAAGACGCAACGACCGGTTCAGTTCGAGATCACGGAGCAGACTCGTCAGAGCCTTGACGCGTGGATTAGGGCGCGGGGATTGAAGTCTACCGACTATCTATTCCCAAGCCGATTGCATGCGTCGCCGCATCTGTCGACACGACAATATGCCCGAGTAGTGCATCGATGGATCGCATCGGTCGGACTCGACGATACGGCGTACGGCAGCCATACCATGCGCCGCACCGAGGCTTCGTTGATCTACCCGCGAACGAAGAACCTTCGGGCGGTGCAACTACTGCTCGGACATACCAAGCTGGAAAGTACAGTGCGCTACCTCGGCATTGAAGTCGACGATGCCCTCGAGATGGCGGAGCAAACCGAGGCCTGACGGCAACATGGCCGGCGAGCGGACGCTTGCCGGGCCAAGAGAAGCCACTCGATATCCGCCGGCTCGGACATTCCGGCGTCTCTTGTACCCCGCAAATGGACCGTTGGGACTCAGCCTGCGCCAGTTGATGACGTCACGCTTGTTACTACAGGTCGGATCATCTGGTTGCCAGACACGCGATCGCACACCAGGCTCACAACAACTTAGATGAGTAGCGCGGTCGAGATTCGCTTTTCAGCTGTCTCTATGCAACTCAGCACGACCTGCAAGACAGGATTCGCCGACGTGTGGTTATAAAAGAGCTGCACAGTCTCCAGAAAGCGTGTGCCTTCTAGCGGAAGGATCGCGAGTTTCTCGCGGTTCACGCCCTGTCGCGCGACTGCAAGCGGCATCAGCGCGAGGAAGGGATAGGCGGCGATCATCGCCTCGTTTGCCTGCAACGAGATGGACTGCACGCATCCATCGGGAAACTCGAGGGCGTGCTCATGCATCCATTCCTGCAATGCGAGGAACGTGGGCGCTTCGCGCGGCGGCAGGATCCACGGGAGTCCCATGAGATCGACGGCGCTGATAGTGCGGCGCGCAGCGAGCGGATGATCGCGTCCGCACACCACCACGATTGGATCATCCAGAACAGCACGCGACGCGAACGCCGCCGCTTCCGCACGGGGCGGACCGGTACGGCTCAGCACGAAGTCGAGCGCGCCGGCGGCGAGCATCGGAAAGAGTCGGTCGCTAGTGGCCTCGAAGAAGCTCACGTTCACATGCGGCGCGCGTTTTTTCAACTCGACCACGAGTTCCGGCGCAAACACGGGCATGACCGTCGCCACCGCGCCGACGGACACCTTGCCGGAGATGCCGCTCGTCAGCGCATCGACTTCGAAGCGCGCCTGTTCGAGTTGATGGAACACTTCGCGAGCGCGCTTCATCAGCGTCTCGCCGACAGGCGTGAAGAACAGGCGATTGCCGACGCGCGCCAACACAGGGACGCCTAGCCCCGCTTCCAGTTCCGCGAGCTGCTTCGATATGGCGGGCTGCGTGACGTTGAGCTTTTCGGCGACCAGCCGGATTTGCCCGAGGCTGTCGAACATCGTGAGCAGGCGCAGGTGGCTGAGCTTGAGCCCGGCCTGAAAAAAGCGCTCGATGGGATCCATGACGTAAGTGACGCAAAACAGGCGAATAACCAATGGTTATACGCTTTACAAAAAATGTCAATTGCAAGTCATGCGTCCTTCGACCACCATGGTTTGCAGGAGACGCGGCATCGCAAGCACGGGCCGCACAGACAACGCGATGAAACCCACAAACGTCCTCTTCATCCTGTCCGACGAGCATCAGCACAACCTGATGGGCTGCGCCGGACACCCGGTCATCAAGACGCCCTCGCTCGATGCGCTCGCGCAGCGCGGCACGCGCTTCAGCAACGCGTACACGCCATCGCCAATCTGCGTGCCCGCTCGCGCGAGTCTCGCGACGGGGCGCTATGTCCACGAGATCCGCTGCTGGGACAACGCGATTGCCTACGACGGCAGTTCGCCGGGCTGGGCGCAGCATCTGTCGGCGAATGGCGTGCTGACGGAATCGATCGGCAAGCTACACTACAAGTCGGACGCGTCGCCCGTCGGATTTCGCCGGCAGCATCACGCGGTGCATATCCTCGATGGCATCGGCCAGGTGTGGGGTTCGGTGCGCAATCCGATGCCCGAAACGATGGGCCGCTCGCCGCTGTACGACAAGATGGGCCCTGGCATGTCCGACTACAACCGCTTCGACATGCGCGTCGCCGATACAGCATGTGGCTGGCTCAATGAGCACGCCGACGACGACAAGCCCTGGGTGCTGTTCGTCGGGCTCGTCGCGCCGCACTTTCCGCTCGTCGTGCCGCAGGAATTTCTCGATCTCTACGATCCGCGCGAGATCGGTCTGCCTCTGTTGCATCCATCGACGGGATACGTGCGGCATCCGTGGGTCGAGCGTCAGGCACGGCATATGGATCACGACGCGGCGATCGGCAGCGATGAGCGCCGCCGTCTTGCCGTTGCGTGCTATTACGCGCTGGTGTCGTTCCTCGACGCGCAGGTCGGCAAGGTGCTCGCGGCACTGTGCGAAAGCGGACTCGACGATTCGACGACGATCATCTATAGCAGCGATCACGGCGACAATCTCGGCAAGCGCGGCATGTGGAACAAATGCCTGATGTACCGCGAATCGACGGGTGTGCCGATGGTCGTCGCGGGTCCTGCCATTCCGGCGGGGAAGGTGAGCGAAACGCCTGTGTCGCTGGTGGATATCCAGAACACACTGCTCGAATGCACGGGCTGCGATGCGGCGGTGATCGATGGTCCGGGCGAGTCTCTGGTCGAACTCGCGTGCGCGGAAGACGATACCGGGCGTCTCGCGTTCAGCGAATATCACGCGGTCGGATCGGAAAGCGCAGCGTATATGCTCGCGGATAGCCGCTACAAGTATCACCATTATCTCGGCATGAAGCCGGAATTGTTCGATGTGAAGAATGATCCGGAAGAACTGCGCGATCTTGCGTCGTTTCCCGAATACGCCGACTTGCTGGCGTATTTCGAACGACAGCTTCGCGCACTGCTTGATCCCGAGGCCGCCGATGCCGCCGCGAAAGCCGATCAGGACAGACTGGTCGAAGCATTCGGCGGCAGGGAAGCGGCGCTGCGAACGGGCACACCTGCGGCGACGCCCGTGCCGGTTGAATAGCGCGCGTCGCGTCGCATAGACACACAGACAAAAACCGATGACGGAGACAATTCGATGGCCTCAGCAGACCTCGCGGCGGTTCCGCGCCAGCCAGCGATCAGACAGAAGTGGAAGACGGTGATTCTCGCGAGCCTCGGTGGCTCGCTGGAGATTTACGACTTCATCATCTACGGCATATTCGCGCGTGAAATTGCCCGCCAGTTTTTTCCCGCTACGGATCCGCTCGCGTCGCTGATCAGCACGTTTAGCGTGTTCGCGATCGGTTATGTATCGCGTCCGCTCGGCGGCATCGTGCTCAGCAGTCTCGGCGATCGCTACGGGCGGCGGGTGATCTTTCTCGTGTCGGTACTCGCGATGTCGGCGGCGACGATCGGTATCGGGCTGATTCCGGGTTACGCATCGATCGGCGTACTGGCGCCTGTGCTGCTGGTGCTGCTGCGTCTCGCGCAAGGCTTCTTTCTGGCAGGCGAATTGCCGTGTTCGATTACCTATGTTGTCGAAGAGATTCCGGTACGCGCGAGTCTCGTGAGCGGCCTTGTTATCTTCTGCCTGAATTCTGGCGTGCTGACAGCGACGCTGATCAGCCTCGCTCTGCATGCGCTGCTGAGTGCCGCCGATGTGCTGGCCTATGGCTGGCGTATAGCGTTTATTTTCGGCGGCGTGATTGGGCTCGTGTCGTACTGGCTGCGCACGTCGCTAGAAGAGTCGAATGAATATCAGCGGCTCAAGAGCCACAAGGTCAAACGTCCATTCCGGAAAGTGCTGACCGATTTCCCGAAACAAGTGGCGATCGGTGTCGGTGTAGCTGGGATCGTGAATGCATCGAACAGTCTGCTTTTCGTCGTGCTGCCGTCATATCTGACGACGGTTCTGCACTACGCACCCACGGCAGTCAGCGCCGGGCAGAACCTCGGCATCGCGACGATGTCAGCTTCGCTGCTGTTCTTTGGATGGCTCGGCGATTCAGTGCCTTCGCGTCATTGGCATCGCATCGGATCGCTGGTGATGCTGCTCGGCAGCTATCCGTTTTATAGGCTGGTGGCCGCGCATGAGATCGATCCGTTGCTTGCGTTCGTGGTGATTGGCGTTGTCGGTGGCTTTGTGAACGGCGCGTATGCGTATCTGCTTGCGGATCTCTTTCCGACTAACGTGCGTTTCAGTGGCATCGCGCTATCGCTCAACCTTGCGACTGTGGTCTTCACGGGTATCACGCCGCTGGTCGTCACGCAATTGCTGCATCACACGGGCGCATTGACGGCGCCTGGCATCTTCCTGACGGGTGTTGCGCTGATCGCGTTGATTGCGGGTGTGTTCGTTGGACGCTTTGGCGGACAGATAGAACGCGTGACGCAGTGAAATCGGGAGATAAGAACCACATGCCTCAACACGATACCGACGCGCTGTATATCGCGCTCGTAGAAGCACTGGGTGCGGATTGCGTTTCACTGGACGCGGCCGTTGCCGAAGCGCACGCGGGCGACTGGAGCGATGCGCCGCGTATGCGGCCACGAATGACCTTGCTGCCGCGCACGCCGGAAGATGTTGCGGGCGCGTTGCGCGTGGTGGGTAAGCATCAACAGACTGTCGTCGTACAGGGCGGGTTGACGGGACTGGCAGGCGGCGCGACGCCGAAGGCGGGTGAAGTAGCGTTGTCGCTTGCGCGTGTCAATGCGATCGAATCGTTCGACAGGATCGGCGGAACGGTTACCGTGCAGGCCGGTGTACTGCTAGAACAGTTGCAGACCTTCGTCGAGGCGGAAGGCTGGTTCTTTCCGCTCGATCTCGGCGCGCGCGGCACCTGCCAGATCGGAGGCAATGCGGCGACGAACGCGGGCGGCAACCGCGTGATCCGCTTCGGCACGATGCGCGATCTGATTCTCGGGCTCGAAGTCGCGCTGCCCGACGGCACGATGCTGTCGATGATGAACCGCGTCACGAAGAATACGACGGGCATCGATCTCAAGCAGCTTTTTATCGGCTCTGAAGGCACGCTGGGCGTCATTACGCGGATCGTGCTGAAGCTGGAACCGAAGCCTTCGGCGGCGAATACGGCACTGTGCGCGGTCGCATCGTTCGACGATGCAACGCGCCTTCTGAAGTACCTGCGCGGGCGGCTGGCAAATCTCTCTTCGTTCGAACTGATGTGGCAGGACTTCATGAGCGCGGCGATGGATATCGCGCATCTGAAGGCGCCATTCGGCGACGCCTATCCGGTGTATTTGCTGATCGAAACTTTGGGTGAGTCCGATGAGGACGACCGGCGCACGCTCGAACAGACGCTCGAACGTATGCTCGACGACGGCATTGTTCAGGACGTGATCATTGCGCAATCCATCGAACACGCGAAACAGCTATGGGCCTATCGCGAGACGATTGGTGAATTGCTGTCGAAACTCAAGCCTCACGCGGCATTCGATATCGGCATTCCGATGGATCGGATGGATGGTTTTGTCGAAACCGCACGCATGTCTTTGAGCGCACGCTTTCCGCAGCAGACGCATCTGTTCTTCGGTCATCTCGGCGATGGGAATTTGCATCTGCTGTCCGGTCCATACGCGCACGCCGGCGACTTACTGAAAGTCGAAGAACTGATCTATGCAGCCGTCAGTGAAGCGCAAGGTTGCATTTCTGCGGAACATGGCATCGGCGTAATCAAGCAGCCGTTTTTGCATTACAGCCGTTCTTCAACCGAGCTCGACCTCATGCAGAGGCTCAAGACATTGCTGGATCCTGCGGGCATTCTCAACGTGGGACGCGTTACGAAGTGACTTCTGGCAGCCATGCTAATGTCGCGACAACCGGGTTTTCTCAACGTCTCTTGTACCTGAGAAAGAGACGTTAAACCCACTGGCCGTCGAGCGACCGGAAGGGTCGGGTTATGCCTTTTGCATAAGGGGCCGCTCCTGAGGCGATCGCCGCACTCGGGCATGGGGCGGCAGCCGGAAAGCAGCCGGTCGACGAATCGACATGAATTGGCGACAATCGTCATCCATTCACATGGTGAGCGGTCGCGTATGAACTTGGCCAGGACTGTGGTAATTGGAAATTCGGGCTCCGGGAAAAGCTGGTTTTCGGAGCAGCTTGCAATCTCGCTCGGCGGCACCTGGGTCGACCTTGACCTGCTCAACTGGGAGCCAGGCGGCTACAATTTGGCCAGGAAGCGAGAGAAAGTAATCGCAATGGCACGGGTCGCGGCCGCCGAAGAGCGTTGGGTAATTGAAGGCATCTACGGCTGGATCGTTTCAGAGATTCTGCCGGCCGCGTCTGCACTTGTCTGGATAGATGTGGACGAAGCTGAATGTGTCGCGAACATCCGCCAACGTGGAATGCGACGCGGCGCGGATGCGCAGTCGTTCGCAGAATTGCTGGATTGGGCCAAGTCGTAACGCTCTCGTTCAGGATCGAGTTCATATGGCGCGCACGAGGCGATATACGACGCGTTTGAGGGACCAAAGGCACGTCTGAAATCCAGATTCCAGGTTGCTGCCTTCGCTAGCAGCTCCGCCTGAGGATGTCGCCTCAACCGAAGCGAACAGTGGCTCGACCGATGACGGACATTGCGTCGGTGATGCGACGTGTAGCGCTCGAATGCCGGACAGCTCGCGGGATGGTATCGCTAAGACAAGCATAAGTAGATGGTCCTGAACCGCCCCGGGGCGATTCATTCCTGCCTATCGTGACTGGTACCGCTGAGGGTCAACCAGTTCCCATCCCACCGACGTGTCAGGCGCCTTTAGTCAACGGAGGTAAGCGCCCAATTAGATCAGTTGCGATATTTCCCTTAATCGTCTATAAATTGGTTTCCGGGCTATCCGCCTGGTACTCAATTCCCCTTACCCTTGGAGGATGCTATGTCACCGTTAAACGTAATGCCGCGCTGATCACCGCCACCACATCTCAAATCTTCCCATCTCTTCCAGTGCGCCTGCGCCGCTGCGCGCAACTTCTTCGCGCTCCACCTCAAAGCACTTCCCTTCGTGCCGTAGTCAGACCGCCGAACTTGCGCGTGCCAGCGCCGCAAGGCACTCACTAGACGCAAGAAAGCTCGTGCCTATCGCGCAGTAGTCGGAACAGGGCCGTGTGCGTCGACGCTTCACTGCGCTTCTGACTACGACGTTGAATAAGGCTGTGCTGTTTGTGTGACCGCATGGATCGCGGCGGGGTGCGTTCGCGCCCATACCGCTCGATCCGGTTGCACACCATGCTCACAAAAGGGAAGTGTTCACCATGATTCAAACAAATCGGCGCATGGATCGCGCCATTCCGGAGAAGCCGGAACTGGAAGGACTTGAAGCTAAGTGGTCGTCATACTGGGAAGCAAAGCGTACTTATGCTTTCGACCGCACTGCCACACGCGAATCGGTGTTTTCGATCGACACACCTCCGCCGACGGTGTCCGGCTCGTTGCACGTCGGCCACGTGTTCAGCTACACGCATACCGACATCATCGCGCGCTTCCAGCGCATGACCGGCAAGATGGTGTTCTATCCGATGGGATGGGACGACAATGGTCTGCCGACCGAACGCCGCGTGGAGAATTTTTATGGTGTCGTCTGCGACTCTCAGCTCGCCTATCAACCCGACTTTCGTGCACCGGATAAGGTGCCAGCGCAGCGCGCATTCTTCAAAAGGATCAGTCGCCGCAATTTCATTGAGCTATGCCACCAGCTGACCGCCATCGACGAAGCCGCGTTTCGTGAATTGTTCATGCGGCTTGGTCTCTCGGTCGACAGGGATTTCAGCTACACGACAATCGGTACGCGGGCGCAGCGCATCAGTCAGCGCGCGCTTCTGCGCAATTTGCGACGCGGGGAGCTCTATCAGCAGGAAGCACCTTGCTTATGGGACATCACGTTTCAGACGGCTGTGGCTCAGGCGGAACTCGAAGACCGCGAGATCGATGGCGCATGGCACGACCTGCGTTTCATTGATGCGGCGGGTAAAGACGTGATCGTGTCCACCACCAGGCCCGAACTGCTTGCCGCATGCGTCGCGCTTGTCGTGCATCCGGATGACGAGCGGTATTACCCGATCATCGGGACTCGCGTGCACTGCCCGTTGTTCGGGTTCGACGTCCCAGTGATGACCCACGGACTCGCTACCCCCGAAAAGGGTTCGGGAATCGCGATGGTCTGTACGTTCGGCGACCTGACCGACGTGATCTGGTGGCGCGAACTGGCACTGCCGACGCGTAGCATCATCTGCGAGGATGGCCGTCTGCGCGCTGATACGCCCGAATGGATTACCTCCGGCGAAGCCACCCGGGCGTATGCGCAGATTGCGGGCAGGCCGGTGCCCGAAGCGCGTCGAGAGATCGCAAGTCAGCTTGCCTTGGCTGGCTGCTTGATCGGCTCAGCACGCCCGATCCGTCATGCCGTCAAATTCTTCGAGAAGGGCGACAGACCTTTGGAGATCGTCGCAACGCGCCAATGGTATCTGCGTAACGGCGGCCGCGACCCAATGCTGCGCGAGGCGTTGCTCGCGCGTGGAGCCGAACTTCGCTGGCATCCCCCGTTCATGGGTAGCCGCTACGCCAACTGGGTGAGCGGCCTCAATGGCGACTGGCTCATCAGCCGTCAGCGAGTGTTCGGCGTGCCGATTCCACTGTGGTATCCACTGGATGCAGAGTGCCAGCCCGATTACGGTGCACCGATTCAACCCGATGAAGCGACGCTACCCGTTGACCCGCAATCGGAAGTTCCACCCGGCTACCGCGCAGATCAGCGCGACCAACCCGGTGGCTTCATTGGCGAGAGGGACATCATGGATACATGGGCGACAAGTTCACTTACGCCGCAGATTGCCACCGGTTGGGGCGAACCGGATGGATGCTTCGAACTTGTGTATCCCATGGACCTACGTCCGCAGGCACACGACATCATCCGGACATGGCTGTTCTCGACCGTTGTGCGCTCGCATCTGGAGAGCACACGTTTGCCATGGATGCACGCGACGCTGTCCGGTTGGATTCTTGATCCGGACCGCAAGAAGATGTCGAAATCGAAGGGCAACGTGGTAACGCCAGTTGCGTTGCTGGACGCGCACGGCTCGGATGGCGTTCGTTACTGGGCTGCGCTTGGACGCCCGGGCATGGACGCAGCCTTTGACGAAAGGCAGATGCGAAACGGGCGCCGCCTCGCGCTGAAACTTCTGCACGTCTCAAGATTCGTGCTCGGCTTCGACGAGTCCCCAGATTTGCCGGTCACGGAGGCGCTTGATCGGGCAATGATTGCGCGTCTGACCGAGGTCGTGACACAGGCAACCGAGGCGTTGCAGACGTTCGACCACAGCAAGGCGCTCGAATACATCGAGGCATATTTCTGGTGGTTTTGCGATGATTACGTCGAGTTGGTCAAGAACCGCGCACGCGAAGACAATCCGCGGTCCCGATCAGCACATCATGCGCTGGCCTCCGCCCTGTCGGTATTGCAGCGGCTGCTCGCACCGTTCCTTCCGTTCGCCGCCGAAGAGTGCTGGTCATGGTGGCAGTCGGGATCGATACATCGTGCAGCATGGCCCGACGCCGCCTCGCTCCAGGCGCTGGCGGGGAAGAGCGCGAACAGCGAGCTTTGCATCATCATTTCGGACGTGCTCCGCGAAGTCCGCCGGGCGAAGTCAGAGGCAAAAGTGTCGATGAAAGCGGGGGTTTCAATCGTGCGAGTCAGCGATACGGCAACGCGTCTCGCAGCACTGCGGGAAGCGTCAGACGATCTGCGCGACGCTGGACATATTGGCGAGTTGATGATGACCGCCTCGGCGCCGCCTTGCGTCGAAGTGACGCTCTGAGCAGCGTCTTGCGACCGGGTGGCATGATCCGGTCGCAAGACGTGTGCTGGCCACGGAGCCACTCACATCCCGACGAACCAGAGGTTTTGAACGACTGTTTTCGAGAAAATTCTAAGACAGCTCCGGGTCGACTACTGACGAATGCAGGCGAGTCGGCGACCGGCGGCGCCTAAGACTCGGCGTCGGGCCGTGTACGGCCACCATGGGACATTGGGCGACCACGACCAGATTGCTCACATGGCATATAGGTGCGGACAACCGTTAGTTCGCGCCATCGGCCACTATTGCTTTTTGAGCATCAGGTTCAGATTCTGAACCGCGGCGCCGGACGCGCCTTTGCCGAGATTGTCGAAAACCGCGGATAGCAGGACGTGCCCGTGCTCCAAGTTAGGAAATACGCTTAATTGCATGTCGCTCGTACCGTTCAGTAGTTGCGGATCCAGATGCGTTAAAACGCGCGATTCGTGCAAAGGCAGCACGTGTACATGAGCCGCCCCGGCGTAGTGGCGGGCCAGGCATGCGTGGAGCGTGGCGCCCTCCGCGCCGGGGGCTAGCAGCCTCAACGCGAGCGGCACCGTCAATACGATACCCTGGCGGAACGCGCCATACGCCGGAACGAAGATGGGACGCTGCGCAAGCCCAACATGCTGCTGGATTTCCGGGGGGTGCTTGTGCGCGAGCTCCAGGCCATAGACCTGTAATGCCGGCGCGTTGACGGCATCCGCCCCCTCATACGCTTCAACGCCGGCACGCCCGCGTCCGGAGTAGCCGGAAACCGCATGAATGCTGATTGGGTAGCTGGCTGGGACCAGCCCGGCTTGCACCAGGGGACGCAACAGACCAATCGCGCCGGTGGGATAGCATCCGGGATTGGTGACCCGTCGCGCGTTCGCGATGCGCGCGGCTTGGCCCGGTGCCATTTCCGGGAAGCCATATGTCCATTCCGGATGTGTGCGGTAGGCGGAACTTGCGTCGATGACCCTGACGGAGGGATTGACGATTGCGCTCACCGCCTCGCGTGCGGCGGCATCGGGCAAACAGAGGATGGCGATGTCGCAGTCATTGATGGCTTGCGCACGACGCCGTGGGTCTTTGCGTTCCGACGCGGCGAGCGCGAACACGTTGAGGTCAGCCCGGCCGCGCAGCCGTTCGTGGATTTGCAACCCGGTAGTGCCTTGGTCGCCGTCGATGAAAATCAGGGGGGAGCTCATGCGAGAAAAACTCCGATGACTAAATGCGGTAACACGTCGAAGGAGCCCCAATCTTCCATCGATCAGTAGAATAGAGAAAGTTGAATTTCACAACCTTGACATTCAGTTTCGCTGAACCCAATCCGGAATGCGAGAAATCAGCTTGGACCGTCTGCGCACGCTGGTCGCCATTGCCGACCATGGCTCGTTCGCCGAAGCGGCGCGCGCATTGCACCTTGCGCCACCCACCGTCAGTCTCCACATTGCTGAACTGGAACACCGCATTGGGGCACCCCTACTGTCGCGAAAACGCGGACAGATAAGGCCGTCGGCGATCGGAGAGCTACTGGTCGAGCGTGGACGTCGACTGCTGGCCGATGCGGGGCGGGCGCTGGACGATATTCAACGACAGGTGGAGGGCCTCGAAGGCCGCGCCCGGCTCGGTGCGTCTACTGGAGCGATCGCGCACCTGCTGCCGCAGGCGCTCGAGGTGCTGCGCCAGCAGCATCCCGCAATCGACATTCAGATTGCGGTCCTCACTTCGCAGGAAACGCTGTCCCGATTGACGGACGGAACGGTGGACATCGGGCTGGTTGCACTGCCTCAGCCGGCGGTGGCCGGACTGGTGATAAAGCCCTGGCGCCGCGACCCCGTGATGGCGTTCGTGCCGGCGCATTGGAAAAGCCCGGCCCGCGTCACGCCGGAATGGCTAGCCGCCCAGCCTCTGATTCTCAATGACGCGACCACGCGCCTCTCGCGTCAGACTGCGGAGTGGTTCGCGGCCGGCGGACACCATCCCGCCCCACGCATTCAACTCAACTACAACGACGCGATCAAGAGTCTGGTCGCGGCGGGTTACGGCGCGGCGCTGCTGCCCCACGAGGCCACCACGCCATTGCCGGACAAGCGCATCGTCATGCGTCCGCTGCGCCCGGCGTTATGGCGTAGGCTCGGCATCGCACATCGTGCGGGGTATGTTGAACGCTCCACCCAACACGTACTGGACGTCCTGTGGAGTCTGCGATTGGTGTAGTCGTTGACAGTCGCGGCTTCGGCTCGTTCTCGCTCGGACGGTAAGCTCATCTCACACCACCGCAAGTGAATGACCGCTTTGAAGAAATTTGATTGACCGAAGTGGGGACTTCTGTCGGATGCAGTCGGGCCGACGGCAGCATCTGTGGTCGGCTCACCGTCGGACCGTATGCGGCCAATTTCAGACAGTCAGCGATGCTCCGGAGTTGACACCCCAACGGCCGTTGTATTCCAGATTCCCGACAACTGCACGCTACCTTTGTGTGTGGTCGGCTTACCGTAGTATGTTCCCATGTCCCCTACATCCGATCGTGAAAGCGCCTACGCGTCGCTGCTCCCCAAGGCTTCTGTCAGGGCCTGCGTTCTGAGCTGCTCGCCGCGTCGGTCGTTGCTCACCAGCGGAAGCGACGCATAGGCGTCGCCATCCGGGCCTGAGACATCGGTTTTAGCGTCCAGCGGTCAACGGCGCCTTAGGACAACGAAGAGCGAAAGCGTCGGGCCATGGGTGAGATGCAGCCGAGCCGGTATCCCCGAGTTGAATGCTCATCTTCTTGCAGCCCAAGGAGAGTTGCGCATCAGAGCGCTGAAGTCTCTACGGACGAAGTGGGGATCCTCATAGGCCATTACATCCGCCAAGCCGGTGCCCTGAGTGGTTTCAGGCCGATGTTTGAGGCTGTCGTAAAGGGTACGCATGAAGACTTCGGCAAAGTCTTGCGGGTGAGGGTATGCCATCTCAATGGCGTCTCGCTGCTCGGCGGTGAAATCGTCGTAGCCGACGCCAACCAGATCCATGTTCGCTCCCTGAGCAACGAGTGCTGCCAGCGGTGAAACCTGAGCAGGGATACCGTTCGTTGTATGCAGCGCAATCGCAAGCCAGACTTGCTCGCTCGCGGCTTCCGACACGCCGTGGCTTCGCAGGAATTGGCGAGCGGCGTTCGCACCATCGACCTCGTATCGCAGATGGCTCTGAGCGTAATTCTCAGTCAAGCCATAATCATGGAACATTGCCGCGACGTACAAAAGTTCCGGGTCGTAGGGAAGGCCATTTCGTTGCGCAGTTAAGGCTGCCCAACAATAAACCCGCGTCGAATGCTCGAAAAGGAACTCCCCCTCCGAATCACGTATGTATCGGGCAGCGTCGCGTGCCAATTTGCTGTCAGGGATTGCTATGTTGGGCGTTCTATCGGCCGTGTCCGAACTTTGATGGTGCGGCGCAGGCGCTCGTCCAGCGGCACGCAAGCTCGACGTTTGAACGAAACCGAGCACCAAAATTAGAAGCACGCCGCAAGCCATACTCACAAAGCGAGCGATCTTCATAGTCCAATTCCTTTTCAACATGCAGACTTCTGCCGCCGTCCCGTCCGGCGAGAGATAGCTATGACATTTCCCCACAACTATTCGACTTCCGCCAAGACCATTGCGGATGACCGTCGAGTGGACAGCACACGCGTTGATGCATGGGATCCTGACAACTACAAGGTCATCGTGAGTGGTCGTTCACCGTGCTGAAGGTCGACTGGAGTCGATGCTCATTCCCATCGTTGAACGCATCGGCGATTTGTTCCTTGGGGATCCCCTTCAGGAACGCGGAGCACTTCCACCAGCATGCGCTGGTCTTCGGTGAACTCGCTTTATGCACGTCCGAGCACTTCAACCTCGACGCCTCTGGTCAACCAGTTGAACGACTGTGATTATTTTTAGACATGCAATCGCGCCGCGCCTATCCAAAGCGGCTGCATTATTACGTAACAGAATCGTGCGTGCTTATGTCGAAGTCCAGGCGCTTTCGGTGTGAAAGCCCGGAATGTCTTTACGTTTCCATCACGGCCTGCGGCGTGTTCCGGAAGCTGATTGCCATACGGTTATACGTGTTCATTAGACTGATGGCGATGGTCAGGTCAACCAGTTCGCGTTCATTGAACACGGCGCGGACAACCTCGTAGGCCGCGTCCGGCACGCCGGTCTGCGCCACCAGCGTGACCGATTCGGCCCACGCGAGTGCGGCGCGCTCGCGGAGGTCGAAGAGATCGCCCCCTTCGCGCCATGCCTGCACCAAGGCCAGTTTTTCGATCTTTACACCTTTTTTCAGCAGGTCGCGTGTATGCATGTCCAGGCAATAGGCGCAGTTGTTGATCTGCGAGACGCGCAGGTAGACCAGGTCGACGAGAACCGGCGACAGGTCGCTCTGCATGACGTAGCCGTAGACGCCGCCAAGGGCTTTGACGCCCGCAGGCGCAATCTGAGCGTAGTCGAGACGCTTGCTCATGAGGTGACTCCTTAACGTGGTGGATTACTTGATGGGGGTGGTCAGCACTTTGTCGTTGGCGTCCGCGACGAACACGGCGAGTAGCTTTGCAGGCTCTGTTTCGCTCGCGTTGCGGCTTATGCGGTGAACGGCGCCGGGCTCCTCGAAGAAGCTTTCGCCAGCATGGTAGACACGCTTCGGACCGTCATCGACCTGTGACTCGATCTCGCCCGATACGACATAGGCATATATGAAGGCCGAGTTCGCATGCCGGTGCGCTGAAGACGCGGCACCCGGTGCGTAATCGACGACGACGGCGGTCAACGACTTGCCCGGAATGTTGGGAATGGCATGCTGAAAGTTTGGTGTGACCGTTTCAGCCGCACCGTGCGCCGCGGCGGGCACGGCGATGGCGAAGGCCATGGCTGTGCAGGCGGCTCTTGCGATGGTTTGAATGTTCATGGATGTCGGGCTCCTTTGTGCTTTCGCATTGTCGTGTGGCATGCGGGCACGCAAAAGCACCAGGAATGAACATTTTTGCTGTACCAAGAAGCGATGGCAAAGTAGGTGTCGTTGGTCCGTCAGTGGCGCCCGCGAGCGAGTTCCAGCAGGCGGGAACAGTTGGCCGGCAGCGTTTTTTCATTCAGATTCGTCACGCCGAGCAGCAGCCCCTGCTGCCCCGGATCGCCTGTGTACCAAGGAGAGAGAGGAACTGGGGCCAGCCCGAAAGCTCGCGCCCGCAAAGCGACGTCGACATCCGATACGGATTGGGAAAGCGCGGCCACGACGGTCATGCCGGCGGCGGCCTGCACTCTGAGCGATTCCGAGGCCTGCTCCTTGAGACAACGAACGAGAGCTTCCTGCCGCGCAGCGTAGAGACGTTTCATTCGCCGCAGATGGCGAAGATAGTGTCCCTCGTGCATGAACTCGGTCACGGCGTGCTGCACGGCTGCGGCCGGGGCAGGCGAAAGGCACGCCGCGACGTCGCCGAAGTGCCGCGCCATGCCCGTCGGGACAACGAGGAACCCTAGGCGCAGTGCCGGGCTGATCGTCTTGCTGAAGGTCCCGATGTGCAGCACCCGTCCATCCTGATCTAGCGAGGCCAGTGCCGGTGCGGCCCGTCCTTTCAGCTGCAACTCGCCGAGGTAATCGTCTTCAACGATCCAGGCTTCGTGTTGTCTGGCCCAGCCGAGTAGTGATATCCGTCGAGCGAGAGACATCGTCATCCCAAGCGGGGCCTGCTGGCCCGGTGTCACCACCGCGAGGACCGCTTTGGGTGCGATCCGGATGCCTGCGTCGATATCGAGCCCATCCGCGTCCACCGGCACGCCTGCCACGGTCATTCCCGCCAGCTCAAGCGCCGTACGCGTGAGCGGAAAGCCGGGGTCTTCCATCCAGGCTTGTCTACCCTCCACGCGCAGGGCACGAATCGCGAGATTGAGCGCGCCGGAGAAACCTGCCGTGACGAAGACCTGGGACGGACTGCATCGAAGTCCGCGTGAGACACCAAGATACGCCGCGATCTCCTGTCGCAAGTCCGGTTCGCCGCGTGGATCGGGGTAGCCTACAGCAGCCGCTGCCGCCCGGCGCGCCGCGCGCGCCTGAATGCGTGACCAGAGCTTGAACGGAAAGGCGTCCTGGGAGGGCACACCCATTTGAAACGCCAAAGGCGCTGCGTTGAAGTCGTAGAAGAGATCGGGCAGCGGCGGCGTCTCGGGAGACCATCCGGTCGTCGTTGGCGACGGCCGCTCGGTTACCCGGGTGCCGGCCGCACCCAGGCCGATCGCGAACTGCTCGTCGATCAGACGTTCATAGGCGGCCCGCACGGTGCCCCGGGCCACGCCGAGCTGGGCGGCCAGATCCGACCAGGAGGGCAGCCGCGCGCCGGCGGCAAGCTGGCCCGACTCGATCGCATCTCGAATCGAGCCGTAAATTTGCGCTGATAGAGAGATGCGTCCGGCGCGATCGAGGCCGATAGAAAGCTTTGTCATGGACGCGATAGTACATTCGGATTGTTCGATCTTGGGTCTTTTGCATGACTCAAGGGAAGCGTAACTTTCCCGGAGTAGCGCCGCCAGACAATGCCATGCGGGATCAGCGGACCACGCGGCACGGTCCGGAAGTCAGGCGTGTCGCGGAAACCGCACGCTATCTCCAGCTTGAGGAACCCAATGAAGCACGATAAAACAACGCCGGCGAACGACATGCCCGGCGTCGTCATTCCCGACAGCCAGCTCGCGCGGGAGGTCGCGCAACTCATTCGCGACACCGAGAGCGAACTGCTGTTCAATCACTCGACGCGCGTCTACCTATGGGGTGCACTGCTGGGAAAACGGAACGGCGTCTCCTTCGACCCGGAACTGCTCTACGTTGCGTCTATGTTCCACGATATCGGTTTGACGTCGGCCTATCGCGAAAGCGAACTGCGTTTCGAGGTAGACGGCGCCAACGCCGCGCGCGATTTTCTGCGCAGCCATCATGTTGACGAGGCTGACATAGCGAAACTGTGGACCGCTGTCGCGCTCCATACGACGCCGGGCATTCCCGAGCACATGCACGGTGAAATCGCGCTGGTGCAAGCCGGAGCGGGGATGGACGTAGCGGGACGAGGCTTCGATGACTTTACTGAGGAACAGCGCGCGGCGGTGATTGCAGGCTTTCCGCGCGGCGCTAATTTCGCCGACAGGATGATCGATGCCTTCTACGACGGCATGAAGCATCGCCCGGGCACTACATTCGGCACCTTCAATGACGACTTTCTGGCGTACAAGGACCTAGGCTTCGAGCGTGTGAACTTGTGCAGCATCATCTTGAATTCCCGTTGGGGCTAACGTCCTTGCGGACGATACAGCCCAGCTCTCTTATGCCTTTCAGGATTTTCCGATGTTCAAACGTACATTCTTGGTAACGGGCGCCAGCAAGGGTATCGGGCGGGCGTTGTCGAACCGGCTCGCCGCCGACGGCCACCAGGTCGTCGGTCTCGCACGCGGCGCCGACGATTCAAGTTTTCCCGGCACACTGGTTTCAGTCGATCTGACGGATCGAAATGCGACCGCGCGTGCGCTCGCGGGGCTGGCCGAGCGCTACGCCTTCGATGGCGTCGTCAATAACGCGGGGTTTGTCCGGCTCGCCGGCGTTGAAGCGATCGATCTCGACGATCTCGAAGCGTCCTTCCGTCATAACCTCACTTCTGCCGTGCAGACAGTACAAGCCCTGCTGCCCGGCATGCGGAATCGAGGGTGGGGGCGAATCGTCAATCTCTCCAGCCTTGTCGTTCTTGGCGTGGCCAACCGCACGGCCTACGCTGCGGCGAAAGCCGCGATGATGAGCTTTACGCGCACGTGGGCGCTCGAGCTTGCGCAGACGGGCATCACTGTCAACTCCGTCGCGCCTGGGCCCACCGAAACCGAACTGTTCCGGCAGAACACGCCCATGGGCAGCGAAGCGGAGCAGCGGTTTCTTTCGCTCGTACCGATGAAGCGGTTTGGCAAGCCTGAGGAATTGGCCGCGGCTTTAGCATTCTTTCTGTCCGACGATGCGGGCTTTATCACTGGACAAACGTTATTCGTTGACGGTGGCGCGTCGGTGGGAAAGGCGGCGTTCTGATCGCCCACCTATCATCGTGCTCGAAGTAGGCGGGGCGCATTACCGCGCTTCGCTGATACGCCCGAAACGACTTCGCGACAGCCGCTAGCGCGTTAGTGGCAAGAACAACTTTCTCTCCGGTTCGTCAACCGCTCTCGGCACAATGACGAACTTCTACGCCGCTCCAGCAATGGGGTGGCTCTTCTATATCCCCAGCGAACGACTGTTGCACTCCATCAAGGGACGCCCATGGTAGTAGTGCTGACTGGCCGAAGCGGGTCCAGAGTGTGTGGAAACTCCATTTCTACAGCTAAGCGGGTGATTGCCGGTCAGGTTGATCGAGGTTGATACGACGAGTTTGCACGAATCGAACATCACGAGCCCAACAAAGCCCCTCGGGGCTTTAGCTTCCGGCCATCTTCATGGCCTTCAACGTCCCCGCAATGCCAAGTATGTTCATGACCCGCTTCAGGTTGTAGGTCAACACCTGAAGGCTCATCTCCGTACTCACTCGCCTGAGCGTCCTGGTCAGGAAGTGTGCAGGACCCATCCAGTGCTTCAGCGTACCGAAGACATGCTCGACGGTACTTCGGCGGATGGTCATTGCGTCGGGTTTCCGGTCAAGCCGGCGCTGCATGGCTTCCAATGTGTTCTCGTGTTCCCAGCGTCGGATGCGGCGATAGTCGCTGGGTGAACATCGCTCCTTCATAGGACAACGCGGGCAGGCACTTGGCCAATAAACCCGCAGATTCATGTCATGCTCAACGGTCGTAAATCGATGAATGGCTCGCTCGCCCGCAGGGCATCGATACACGTCGCTTTTTGCCACGTAGACGAAGTCGGCCTTGGTGAAGAGGCCTTTCTTCCGGGATGCAGAGGTGAGTGGCTTGGGAACATACGCACTGATGTCGTTCAGATCGCATGCACGTATCTCTGACCCGCTGAAGTAACCCCGATCAGCCACCACCTTCAGCTTCGATCTGCCCATCGCGTCCTTCGCAGCTATCGCCATTCTGCTCAGTTGTCCGTGATCGTTTCCGACATTGGTTACCTCGTGCTCAACGATCAGATGATGTTTCGTGTCTACGGCTGCCTGAACGTTGTAGCCCACTATGCCGGAGCCTTTTCCGCTTGTTGCCATGGAGCGTGCATCGGGATCCGTCATCGACAGCTGTTTGTCCGGTTGCTTCTCTAATTGCTTCCTGATCTGTGCGAGCTCACGCATTTGCTGACGCAAGCGGGCGATCTTCTCGTATAGGCGAACGGTCTTCACATCGAAACCTGTTGGACTGGTCCGGTCTGCGGTTGCAATCAGGTCGAGATACCGCTGCACGCTTTCTTCGATCTTCTGCTGACGCTTGCCGATCTTGCTAGCCGTGTAGTTCCTGTCGCGGCTGTTTGACGCCTTGAACTTGCTACCATCAATGGCCACCATGTCACTGGACAGCAGCTTCATCCAATTCGGATATCCGAGGTCTTGTCCGCCCACGCTCAACGTCCGGTTTTCGGCGAGCAGATCGCAGATGGCCTTGCCTCTACGCGGCCATGAAGGGACATTCGACCGAATGACCTGAATCGGTGACAATTTGCAGCTTGGGTTGCCAATGCAGGCACGTCTCCGCGGTCGTTCAAACCTTCTCGCATATCTGTTATGCCACTACCGCTTGTCTTCTTGCCCGCAATGCCGTGTGATGGGCGCATGTATGCCCATCAGCTTGAGGGTTTGGCCGATCTCGTCTCACCGTCTGTATCGGTGCTGTCCGGTTCAACGTTCGCGGAAAGCGCCCAGAGCCTTCTTGCCTCAATCGATGGCCCCTTTGTGCTTGCGGGCACGGCCTACGGTGGTTGCCTTGCCATGGAAGTGTTGGGGTCCGCACCTGAGCGTCTACGGGGGCTCTGGCTGATGAATTGTCACCCGGGAGTACACCCATTTCCGGATGCAGTCCGGTCAACCAGTTGGAGAATTCGGGCTGGCGAGCATGAAGCCGTCATCGCGGAATTCGCGGAGAACGCTATCCCCTCTGGGGATGCTGATGCAAAGGCAGCGTTTATTCAGATGGCTCGCGAGACCGGGGCGGATGTGTTCGCACGGCAGTCCGACGCAACGCTAACCCGCTCGGACCGATGGTCGACACTTGCCGCGAGCACGGTTCCAACGCTGCTCATATGGGGAAACTCCGATCGCTTCGTCCCTGCCGAAGTTGGCCGTCGAATTGCCGCGTCAATGCCACAGGCCCAGTTTGAGCCACTGGAGGGATGCGGACATTTCCCAACGCTGGAGCGGCCATCTGAGTGCACAGACATAGCCAGGCGCTGGCTTACAACGAAAGTTATCGGCGGTACGGATTAGTGCCCGGCGGCACGACGAGCGGTCCGAAGCACCGGTCAGGCGCTGATCGGCCATTACCAGCCGTTCATCTGCTTCGCCGGCCGGACGTTCGGAAGTCAGCTTTACTCCATAACCGGCCATCGGCTTGCGAATAAGAATTAGGGTGAGCCACGCGAAGGCGATAAACGCGACCACTTAATATCCGACTCCGCGCACGCCACCTGCGGCCCGGATCGATTCACACGTTACCCAGTGCGAAGCCTGGGAGGCTAGGAAAACCGCGACCGGTGCAATGTCTTCGGGCTCACCGAACCGCCCGAGCGGTGTACCGGTGAGTAGCTTCACGCCGAATTCGCCAGCAAAATTTCCAGCCGTAAGAGGTGTGTTCGTATGTCCCGGCAAGATAGAGTTGCAGAAGCTTTCTATACGACAGAAAGAACCGCTGGGTCTCCGGAGCGCCAGACGTTGTCGACGGTGTTCCGCGTGATGACCCAGATGTCGCCGCTTCTTGCCAGCTCGACGTCGTAGCGGTTCTTCATCAGATAATGCCGGGTGGGATCGTCACGCGGAACGTGCTGCGCTTCCACGAGTGCGTCCATGCGCGCGTTATCGCCATCGATCGTGACGCGCGGGTTCGCAACGGAGTGCGTGGTATCCAGCGTTGCGAGAGACATCGTCAGGGCCGCGACGATAACGTCTCTGCCCTCGATGACCGGATATTCGAATCCGGCTTTAGTGGCGGCCGGGCGAAAATCCGACACGGCGCTTTCTGCGAGAGAGGACGATAGAAGACTTTCGTCGCGCAGATCGATGCCGGCGGTAAAACGATAGAGAGCATCGACGACTGCAAGCTTGTCTGCAGCCTCGTTGGTCAGCGATGGTGACATGGTCATGGTGTTTGTCTCTGGTTGCTCCGGAGGCTTCGACGTGAAGCCGTCCCCGGCATCGGCGCACCTGCACGTGTGAACTGTGCTGTACGACGGTTATACGAGATCCGCATCGATGCGCTCGATGAGGCCGTTGGAGTTGGTCGTGATCTTGAGCCAGCCGGTTTCGTGACCAAAGTCGCCGGTGAAATCGAGGCGAACGAGCGCTTCGGAGTTGCCCCGCTGGTCGATCGACAGAAGCTTGCTGGCGGTTTGATAACCAACGAAGAACTGTTCGAGGTAAAGGCGAATTCCTTCGGTGCCGACGAAGGCGTCGCCAACCGAAACGTCGTCGATGACGGCATCGGACGTGAAGAGGGCCAGCGCACCTTCGATATCGAAGGCATTCGTGGCGAGGATGAATGTATCGACGAGCTTCTGCATGGGCTGGTCCTTACAGGTCGATGATGATGGTGTCGGCGATTGATTCGGCGAAGCCGTTGCCGAAGAGCATCGCAGGCGTCTGGAAACCCGGACCGGCCTCGCCGGCCAGAACGCGCCGGCCTGCCTCGGCGGCAGCGATAGCGGTGAACGTGTAGCCGTTGACCGTATCGGGGATCGATCGGACGACCTCGCCATCGGAAGTGACGACCTCGACGACGGCCCGATACCGGTTGGCCAATCGTTCCTGCTCGTCCGGTCCGTCTGGAAGTGTCGAAAGATCGCCTTGCGGAAAGCCATCGCCCGTTACGTGCACGAAAGTCTCAATCTCCGGAATCTTCGTCGATCGCCAGATGGTGATCAGATCGGGAAGCGTCACCTGAAAGCAGTCGACCGCATCGCTGCCGAAGTCGAGCTTGCGGATGACGCCAGTCGACCGGGCAACGAGTTCCCCGGCGGCCCGCGCAAGAGTGCCGACGGTTACGCTGCTCATGGCGCTGACGGCCGAGCCGCGCGACAGGCCACCTGACACATGCATGGCCACCCGGATGGCTACGGGATTCTTCGTTCTCGCAACGGCGTGCCCGGCGAGGCAGCCGAGCATGGCGACGCTGCCTCCGCTGCCCGGCAGGAGCATGACGCTGGCAGCCCTGGCGTCGACGTCGAGCACTTCGGCCCGACGGCAACCGTCGAGTTCGGCTGCGACATCGAGATAGTGGATGCCATGGCGGATGCTGGCTTTCATCAGGGCATCGGCGGTGCTCGCGAACGGACCCGCGCAGTTCAGAAGGACGCCAACGTCGCCGAGCGACCGATCGATCAAGGCGCTGTCGTCCAGTGCAAAGACCCGGTACTCGACACCGAGGCTAGCCGCGAGCGATACGAGTGCCGCCTCCGTACGTCCTGCGAGGATTAGCGGTGTGCCCGCTGCCGAAGCGCATTCAGCGGCCATGCGGCCGGTGTATCCCGTCGCGCCGTAAATCATGAGCTTCTTCATGTCAGTGCTGCCATTCCTTGTAGACGAATTCGAGGCTGTAGCCGTCGGGGTCGCGAACCTGAGCCGCGTAGTAGCGAGGGTCGTAGTGAAGCTGCGGGCCGGGCGGATGGATTACGGCGGCGCCCGCAGCCATCGCTGCCGCGAAGGCCGCATCGACTTCACTCCTGCCGTTGGCGATGAAGCCGACATGGGCGGCACGGCCTTCGACCGTCCCTTCACGCAGCCAGAAGAACACGCGGCCGTTCGCGCCGAAGCCCTTGAGATCAGGGTGGCCGGCAGGGCCTTGCCGGCCGTCATAATCGATCGCATGGGCGATGCCGAGCGGTGCCAGCGCCTTCTCGTAGAAGGCAATCGAGCGGTCGATAGCGCTCACGGATAGGAAAACATGGTCGAGCATGGCGCTCTCTCCTCGATCAGATGATGTAGCCGCCTGCTACTTCGATGTTCTGCGCGTTGATCCAGCGATTCTCGTCGGACAGCAGGCTGGCGATGACCCCGCCTACGTCGTCCGGCTCACCGACGCGGCCCAGCGCGGTCTGACCCGCAAGCATGGCCTCGAATTCGTCGCTCAGTCCGCCGCCCAGCTCCGTGCGGATCGCGCCCGGAGCGATGGAGTTCGCCCTGATCCGGCGCTCACCGAATTCCTTGGCCATGTAGCGCGTCAGGACCTGCAGGCCGCCTTTGAAGGCGGCATACGGCGCCACGCCGGCGGTGGCGACGCGGCTGGTCGCGCTGGTGACGTTGACGACGTGACCGCCGTCTTCGATCAGCGGCAGGAGAGCCTGGGTCAGGAAGAACGGCCCCTTGAGATGAACGTCGAACAGGCTGTCGAACTGCTCCTCGGTGACATCGGGAATCGGCGCATAGAGCCCATACCCGGCGTTGTTGACGAGGAAGTCGAAAGTCTCCCGGCTCCAGATGGCTTTTAGTTGCGTGGCAACCGCCTTGCGGAATTCTGGAAACGAGCGGCTATTGCCGACATCGAGCTTGAGGGCGGCGGCCTTCCCGCCAATCGCGGCGATGGCCCTCACCGCGTCTTCCGCTTTCTCCCGGTTGCGGTTGTAAGTGACGATCACGCCGATGCCGCGCTTCGCGCATTCGACTGCGGTACTGGCCCCGAGGCCGCGGCTGCCTCCCGTCACGATGGCAATTTTCATGCGTCTCTCCGGTTTGTTTCAGATGTGAAGAGACTACGGGTATGAGTCATCGCACACTCACCCGATACTCCTTGAAACTTGCCTATTTCTGCTTTTACATTGCATGCTCCGACGGCCTCTGTTAGCGTCGGACGATGGAAAAACAACTGCAGGAACTCAGAGCATTGGCCGCGAGGGCAGAGAACAGGCGCACGGAAACGGGCATTCCGCGTGTTGCCATGGTCCAGGGTGAAATCCCGGAGCATCAACTCGCCGCCGTCTACGATCCCATGGTCAACCTGATCCTGACCGGGTCCAAAACGATGACGGTCGGCGACCGGACCTTTCGTTATGACCCGGCGACTTACTTCGTCATGTCGGTCGACCTGCCGGCCGTTGGATCGGTCCACCCGGCCGCGACCGGCGAACCGTATCTGGCGGTCAGCCTGACGCTCGACTCCGCTATCGTCGCCGCGCTCATCCGCGATTTGCCGGTGCAGGTCTGCAGCACACTTTTCGGTTCGGGGTTTTCGGTTGCGCCGGTCAACGAGGAACTTCTCGATGCCTGGATTCGAATGCTCCGGCTGATGGAGCGGCCGGACGAGATCGCGGTGCTCGCTCCCGCCTACGAGCGGGAGATTCTGTTCCGGGTGCTTCAGGGACCGCTTGGATGGATGCTGCGGGATATTGCATCGCCGGATACGGCGCTAGCGCGGATCGGTGTCGCAATCGACTGGATACGACGCAACTTTACCGAACAGATCAGAGTGGAGTCACTGGCCGACATGGCAGCGTTGAGCGTGTCGGCGTTTCATCGCCATTTCAAGGCGGTGACGGCGCTGAGCCCGTTGCAGTACCAGAAGCGTATCCGGTTGCTGCACGCGCGGTCGCAACTGATCTCGGGGCAGGGAAGCGCAACGTCGATCGCATTTGGCGTCGGGTACGAAAGTCCAAACCAGTTCAGCCGGGAATATGCTCGCCTGTTCGGTCTGCCGCCCTCAAAAGACCTTGCGAAAGCCACACAGGAAATCAGGCGCGCGTAAAAAACGCGCCGAAAGCGTTCATCAGGCGGTGTTCGTCAGAGCGTTGGATAATTGGACCCACTCTTGACTGCACCTGAGACATTGATAGTGTCTTCGGCATGGTTCCCGCACGAGTCCGCCCATTGCTTGCTGATCGACTCAAGCGGCGCGCCTTGATCCGAAAATCCCTGAGTCAGGCGGCCCTCATCACCAACTCAGTGTCTGGTTGCACTCTCGAAGCAGTCATTGAGGGGGGAGAATTCCGAAGGTCGGCTCAGGGTCGACATGAGGCATCCACTGACGAGTCGCTAACACCATGGTGACCCGGTCGACCTGGCGGGAAGCGAGCATCCGTCCGTCGGCACGCTCGCGCCTGAGTTCGCTACTCTGCTTACGTGGAAAGGACGCCACCGCCGATCATTGACCGCCGGCAGGCGAGCGCGGCGCAATGACATGCGTACTGCGCCCGGATCTCGTCGCTGATTTCGCCATCAATGACAAGGCCATAGTCGATAAACAGCTCCTCGCCGGGATTGATCGCAGTGAGCGCGTGAATGAACACGCGATCGCCCACCTCGATGGCCTCGCAGTTGGCTTCGCACGCGTGATTCAGAAACCGTGCGCTGTTGCCGCCCCGGCTGCCGTCAATGACGCGTCCGTTTGAGAGGCCGAAAACAAACGTGTGCCCCGGCCTCCCACCGCTGACGCGCGGCCGCACGTCGCCAGCTGGTGATTTCTCCCTTGTGTTCAATGAGGCGCTCGCCTGCCTCGATAGGTTGGAGGGCGAACAGCCCTGTGCCGTGCACGGGCGAATGTCGCGCCGAGATGCGTCGGGCTCGGCGCATGGTGTCGTTTCCTCTGGTAGGCGCCCGGGCCAGAAGGGCACCGGTGCAGCCGGATCATACAGCGGCACCGGCCATGTTGGTCAAAGCAATGCGCAACTAACTGTCTGGCACGAATCGGCCTCGAACCCAGCTCCGCCAAGACCCCAGCGAGCAGGGAAGGGCCATCGCTCCCGCCCGTCGGCAGGAACTCATCGACGCAGTCGCTGCCAGCACGGGCGAAAGCAAAGCCAGCACAGGCGAAGGCGAAGGCGAAGCCCTTGACGCGATTCTCGAGGCGGTTACATCCGCCGTCACACGTGGCGAGGCCGTGCAACTGATCGCCTTCGGATCGTTTTCGACGGGCGCCCGTTCGGAGCGCACCGGACGCAATCCCTCGACGGGCGAGACGATCACCATCCCGGCGGCCAAGACCGTCAAGTTTACGGCCGGCAACTCGTTCAAGGACGCCGTCAACGCCGCGTAGTGTGACGCCGCGCGCGGCAGCGGAGGAAAGCACGAAGGGCGCGGCCTCCTGCGCGACGCGATGCGCGGGGTACTGACGATTCTGTGGCTGTGAGTGTCGACGGGGTAGCGGATTGCACCTGCCGGCTTCAGGGCCGTGCGAAGTCCTCCGGCGTCAGTTCGAGCGTCGTGGCTGGATGGGCCAGCAGCCTGCGTTCGGCGATGGCGCGGATGCGCCGGTAGCCGTCGCTGAACGTTTTCAGCATCCGCGCCTCGGTGGCCCGTGGCTCGAGCCAGAACCAGGCCTCGAGCGCAGCGGTCGTGACGACGCATTCGACAGGACGTCCCTGGTGCACAAGGGTGAACGCTACACCGCGGCGATTCGCGGTGACCTGCGGTTCAGATTCGATCGTTTCCATGGCTGAAGAGACTGCGTTGTTCAGATATGTCATCCGAATTCTGGCATACGCGCTGTGACTTGCGGATTGCGCCGAAGGCCTTCCGGCCGGGACCTCGATCACGGTTCAACTGACCGTCCATCGGTCACCAGTCGATGCGGTGTTTCTCGTCGGTTTCCTGATGCCGGCGATCTTCGTCGACGTGCAGGTAGATGCTCGTCGTCGTCAGCGAGGCATGCCCGAAGTTGTCGCGCACGTGCCGCAGATCCACCTGACGGTCGGCCATGTGCGAGCCGGCCGTGTGCCTCAGCCAGTGTGCCGACGCCTTTTCCAGCAGGTCAGCGCGAGCAGCGTGTTCGAGGCCACGATCGCGTAGCCGCCCGGCGGCGCGAGCAAACACCTCCTTGACGATCGTGTGCACGGCCGCCCGCGTCAGCGGCCGGGTCGGTGCCGTATGGTTGCCGTCTGAGGTCCGTCCGCCTGCGCCTCTCGCCGCCTTCTTCGCACTCCCGTCCGCCGTGCTGCCGATTGGCAGCAGCAACGGCGTCGCTTCGTGGGGCGAGGGCAGCGCCGTCATCCCCAGCGACTGCCGGTAGCGCGACAGTTCGCTCATCAGTTCACGGGTCGCGGGAACCAGCCGTTCCTTGTCACCCTTGCCGTGCACAGTCAGCCACCAGCGCATCGCGCCGTCGGCATCGCGTCGCACGAAAAACTGCCCCATCGTGTTGCCGCTCACTTCGGCGATGCGCAGCCCGCCCAGATACAGCAGCGTAAAGAGCCACCGCGCGCGGTGGTAGCGCGCACGCTCACGTGCGGTGTCCTGCGGCATCGAGGCGATCGCGTCCTTGACCTCCTGCCACAGGGCCGGCTCCAGATAGCGGGTGATGCGTGGCGCCACCTTGCGCGTGCGCTGGCGCGACAGCGCGAGCGGGCTCCCGGCGAGGTACCCCGCCTGCACCAGCCACGAAAACAGCACATTCAGGATCACCATCGCCTGGCGGATGCTGGCGGGGGACAGCGGGCCGTGAAACGGACGCCAGCGCGCATCGCCCCTCGCATGCTTGCGGCCGCCGCCCGCGCCGGCGTTGGCGATCCACGTGGCGGCGGGCTGCGGATCGGCGAGGAAGCGCTGGTAGCGCAGGCAGTCCTCGTGCGTGAGCGAGGAGAGCGGTTTGCCCAGGTGCACCAGCGACCACAGCAGCAGCCGTTCGGCCTCTTTCCGGTAGCTGTCGAAGGTCGTGTGCCTGTCGGTGAAACGAGCGAGCCATGCGCGGATCGCATCCAGATCGTTCGCGGCGGCGATCTGCGCCACACCGCCAGTGGCGCGGTTGGTGCCCGCGCGGCCGTCGAGCGTGGCCGGAATCACGAGCCGTTCGAGCGGGGCGGGGTGCGCCAGGACGAGGTCGTTTGCGGGTGGTGTAGACATGGAAGGTGAGCCTTTCCGGGAAAGGTGAGTGTTTGCGGGAGCCAGCTAGGCGTTGATCCGTCCCTTATAAATGGTGCAACGGGCTGCCGGACAATTATGTCGTTATTTTCGACATTATGGGGTTAATGTCAAATTAGTGCGCTTTGATGTTATATATTTATCGTATTACGTTGTATTATTGGTGGAGAAAACCATCTGTCTGCACCCATGAGCGACGTTCTCCCCGATGACACCCGCCTCGCGGCCGAGATCGACCGGCTGAAGGCCGACTTCCCGAAAACGCGCGAGCTGTACCGCGAGGTCTGCGCGCTGCTGTTCTTCCGCTTCGGCCAGACGCCGACGGCGAATCGCCTCTATCAGCTGGTGAAGCGCGGCAGCATGGGCACGCCGGCGGCCGTGCTCGGTGAGTTCTGGGCGGAACTGCGCGAGAAGAGCCGCGTGCGCATCGAGCACCCGGACATGCCGGCTGATCTCGGTGCCGCAGCCGGCGAGCTCGTCGCGACGCTGTGGACGCGGGCGACGGCGTCGGCGCAGGCGGAGCTGGCTGCGTTGCGGGCGGAAGTGGAAGCACAGCGCGCCGAGTCCGACCAGCGCGTCACGGCCGCGCGCGCTGAACTGGAACGCACGGAAACGGCGCTCGAGCAGCGCACGACCGCGCTGCTGGCCGCCCAGGTCGAGGTCCGGGAACTGGAAAAGGCGCAGGCGGAGGGGCACGCGGCGCGGCAGGCGCTCGACGCCGAGATCAGCCGGCTGAAGGCCGAAGCGGCGGCGCGCGATCGGGAACTTGAGAACGTAAGAGAGGGGTTTTCGCGGGACCTGGAGAAGCTACGCGGAACAGCGGAGCGGGCCGAGGAACGTCTGCGCGCCACGGAAAAGCACGCGCTGCTCGAGATCGACCGCGAACGTGGCGCCTCCGTGAAGCTGCAGAAGGAAGTCGACGAGGCCACAAAGCGGGCCGACCGGCGCGAGTCCGAACTTCGCCGCGCGGCCGAGGCACTGCAGGTGCAGCTCGGTGACGTTCGCCATCGCGCGGGGGTGCTGGAGGGGCGGCTCGAAGCCGCTGAGACGGCGAACGCAACGCTACAGCAACAGCTGGCGGCACGGCGCGAGGCCGATACCCGTGAGGCGCGACCCGTTCGCGCCGAGTCACCCACAGCAAGGCCGCCTTCGCTCCGTGCGATACGAAAACCAGCGCCGTCGCGCAAGATAGCAGCCGCCACCGCGCCATCCAGCACTTCCGCGGCACGGCGCAAAAAACGGGGCCAGATATAATGGAAGATAGCGGGCGCTCCCCCGCAGAGAATGGATCGGGCGAGCACGAGTGGGTATTGAGATTGTCTCCGCAGCGCGGAGACAATCAAGGCCGACCGCCAGTCGAACCTATGCCTCGCTAATATATCGGGGGACGCGAGGGGATTCTCTCCTGGATGGTTTTAACGCGGCAAACACACCTGAATCTGAAAGCATGAGCGAACTTACGGTCGAGATGTCGTGCGTTAGAGAGGCGCCGCGCTTTGCTGTTTTGGATCTTCGCTGTCGGTTGCTTTTTATCTCGGACAGGGAATTATGACGTGGCTACCCGTGCCGTAAGGTTGGTGGTGGGGGCTCGGCCCGATTTTTTGAGGGCCGGAATGGCTGATGATGGGGCTGACGATGGGACTGACAAGGGAGGCAAACGGTGGCATGCCCGTTCGGGCGATAGGCTACCTGTGTAACGACCGGACGTCATCCATCATCGGCCCGCGGATCAGCAGGAAGGCGTTGCAGCCTCCTGAAACGCAACGGGCCCGCCGAAAGGCGGGCCCGTCAGAAGGGTTGGGGAACAGAAAATGTAGCGGGACACCGCCCAGACCCACACCCCTGACCCCTTAATAATCGTGCCGTCAATGCAACTCAAACGGACTTGCTGAATTACGACGTACTATAGGTGGCTAAAGTTCCCCGGTCAACAAAAAACCGCTGCAAAATGTCACCCGGATAACGCATCAAAAACTGCGCACCATAAAAACGCATCAAAAAACTAGGCGATGAAGCACGATCACAGACTAGCACAATACCCTCTTTCTCGCGAACAGGCCGTGTTTGCGAGCGTCTGGTACAACATGACTTATGCCTACTCGCTGGATTCGCATCGTGTGCGAGTGATGCATGCGGTCAACATCCTTGAGGAACTGACGCGCCTGATGGGTCTTCAGCACGCCAGCAACGAGGACCGATGGATGGTGGCGCGAGAGGCGATTGGTATTCTTGAGCGGGAGGCGGTCCTGCGGCGGTCTGCGTTGAACGGTGCCACGGCAGCAATCCGTGACTTGCTCAAGAAGTCGTTTGGCGAGAAGTTCGAGAAAATCGCCATTGAGAAAGGGCGCGCGCTGCTCGAATCGCATATGCGCGAGTATCTCCATCTGCTGCAGGCATGTTACGTCGACGAGGTGATACACGGTTTGCAGGATGCAGTGCTTGCGCCGGACGCACGCGAGGAGCACGAACGGTTCGAGGAAATCCGTTCGCTGACCGGAAGTCTGATCAGCTTTCTTATCGCACGCGGGCAGAGTATCGAGGGACTGTTTCAGCTCTATCGCCAAGTACTTGTGCCTATCAAAGCGCAGAAAAAGGCCTACGTTTTCGCGCAGCGCTTTGACCTGCTCAAGAAACTCGTGACGTCGGAGCGACGCGCATGGCAAGCGTGTTTTGCTGTCGACGGTGTAACCGATACCGAGACGTTTCCGGTAAGAATCGGTGATATTGATTTCACCTCGAAAGCGCCGGCAGAGTTGGCGGGACTTGGGGGTATGAAGGAGCAGGGCCATCGACTGTTCGCTTCCGCAGAGGCTGAGGCGATCGATGCCCGTACCGCGGGCCAGATCGTGCACGATCGGATAAACCGCGTGCTTGACCTGGTGCGATTTGAATATGATCGCGCCAACCTTGTCGTATCGGACCAGTTTGCTGTCCCACGCCTCGATGGTGGCGCCTGGCGTTTGCTACCCATCCCGAAAGTCGTACCAAATCCTCAGTCGTCGGTCAGTCCGGCCGAACTCGACGTATTTGCCGAAAACGTCGGTCGTCTCGTGACTGGCGAGCGTTTCTCAAGCGAAGGCAGGGACCGCGTGCTTGCGGCCTTCCGGCTCTACCGCATGGGCGCAGATACGACGAGCTTCGAAAACAAGCTCGTCAACTGGTGGACAGGGCTGGAATTTCTTGCGAAGGGCATGAGTGGTTCCGGCCCGATAGGTGATGCCGTTGAGAACAGTGTGACGCCTGTGCTGATGGGCGTCTCAGTGGCCAACCACCTTGCGACCTATCGAGAAGTGCTTCTGGAACAATCCGTCGAGCTCGTTGACTCCGAATCTGGCCAGCCCGTCGTTCTGAAGGATCTCGACATGGCGCAGCTCTACGATGTCCTCGCGAATCCCACGCACCGCGACACGATCAGAGAGCATCTGACAGACATCCCGCTGACGCAAATGCGTTTCAAGCAGTTCATGAGTTACCTCGCTTCGCCCGTGGCATTGCACGGGTTTCTCGGCAAGGTTGAACAGGGGCTTCGCTGGCATTTGCAAAGAATCTACCGCGCCCGTTGCGATATTGTCCATAGTGCCGGACGGATGGTGAACATCGCGTTGTTGTGTGCAAATCTGGAGGCCTATCTTAAGTCGGTCTTAACGGCGCTACTAGCCGCATTTGGACGGATCAAGACCCTCGGCAGCCCTTCAGAGTTTTTTGTGCGCGCAGAACATGGATACGCGACGGCACGCGAGTCGCTGCGCGCCAACGACGCAGCACCTCTGAAGGCATTCCTGCTTCAACTGCGTCCCCCACAGGGTTAGCGACAAGTATTGTTTCGCCATGCGTGTCTGGGGCTCGCCGCGAGCAATGGTCCACGGAACCCTGGCTGCAAGCAGCCGCAGATGGCAACGAAAGTGCTCACGCTGTACAGTGCCTCGACGCGCTTTTCGGCAGTCGGCAAACCCGATACCGATCCGCAATTCCAATCGGTAGATAGCGTCAAGAAGCACAGCCGGTTTGCCGACAATCATCTTGGCCGGTCGAGCGGGATGATTGTCGGCGAGGTGCAGGTCGCGCTTGAACGGGATCCGTTCTGCGTCACGCCGTCGTATTTTGTCGATGCGCGACGACGATATGGTCAAAGTGCTGTGGTGCAGTCATCGTGTGCTGCGCCCCTGTTCCGCGTTGCGTTGTAGAGGAATCAATGTATCTCAAGAATTTAACGATAAATAGCTTCCGGTCGTTCGATCAGGCAGAAATCGAACTCCAGAAAGAGCTGACGGTCTTCGTCGGCGAAAACAATGGCGGAAAAAGTAATGCTATTGATGCGATTCGTTTGCTTACTACGCCGCTAGGCGGTCGACGGGAGATTTATTGCGAGCCCACAGATGTGCGTTTCCAGAGTGCTAACAGTTGTTTTGAGCTCGAAGGGCGTTTCGCAGAACTCTCAACCGGCCAGCAAGGACGATTCCTCTCTGCTGCCACGGATCCCTCTCTGAGGCAGGCCTCTTTTGGACTGCGCTTCGATGCTGCGCGGGTAGGCGCAAAGCCGGTCCTCTGGGCCGGTAGGGAGGGAAATGCGCCGGAACCTGGCTGCCATGAGATGGTTCGGCATGTATATTTGCCCACTCTACGCGACGCACAGCGCTCGCTGGCGTCGGGAAATCCCACGCGCATCATGGCGCTTTTGAACCACTTCCTTGAAGGGACAACGCCAGCACAACTCGCGAAGGAGCTCGCGAGAACTCGCTCGCACGATGTGCTGGTCAAGGTGGAAGGTGCAGTCGCCAAGAGTCTGACAGCGCTTACCTCGGGCGTGCGCCGGCAGACTGCTTCGCTTGGGTTTTCAAGCGATGAAGCTTTGGTGGACATCGCCCGCGACCTCCGATTCAAACTGGCAGACCACGGAGTCGACCCTGAGGATCTCCGCTACTCAGGGCATGGATATGCCAATCTGCTGTTCATGGCGATTATCGCTGTTGAACTGGAGAAGGTCCGGTCGGCCGACTTGACGCTATTCCTCGTCGAAGAGCCCGAGGCGCATCTCCACCCCCAACTTCAGGCGGCCGTTCTTTCGTTCTTGGGTGATCAGGCGGAACAGTCACGTAAGAATCCACCTGCTAACTATGCACCAGCGGGCGAGCTTCAGGTCATCGTCGCGACTCATTCTCCGAATCTGTCCGCATGGGTTAGCAGTGATCGGCTGGTCGTGTTCAAGTCAGTCGTTGCGCCAACGTCGCAGGCCTCAACGGATTCGACAATCGAGCCAGTTGTCGCAGACGCTGCAGTTATCGAGAGTAGCGTTGCCATCCACAAGGCCGAAGGTACTGACGCCGATGCAGACGTGCTTGCCGCGACGATGACTGCGGCTGCACTACGTCGCTCAACTTGCTGCATTCCGCTATCTCAGATGCCCCTCGATCCATTGGAACGCCGGAAAGTTGATCGCTATCTCGATGTCACGAAGGCTGCGCTTCTCTTTGGTGGCCGGGTCCTGCTTGTTGAGGGAATAGCCGAAGCACTTCTGCTACCGGTCATCGCGAAGAAGTACACCTTGAAGGACCATCCAGACAAACTTCGCCTATTCAGATCTGCGGTTTTTGTCCCGATCGATGGAGTTGATTTCAGCCCATATGCGACGCTGCTACTAACCGGCGTGAATGGCGCGCGTATTGCGGACCGTGTGGTCATACTCACCGACGGCGATAAGGGAGCCGGCGACGACGAGGATGATGACGAAGACGAAGATACGCCGGCCGAAGCCGCCGATGACGCGAGCGACTTGGGAGAGGGGCCGATCCCGGGAGAGTTGCGCAAGGCAAAGTTAACCAAGCTCGCACAGACATTGGATGCGAGTGAACATCTTGTGGCAATCACAAGCGTCTACTCACTTGAGACTGAGCTCATCGAAGCCGGTAACGCCGATACCTTGCGCGAAGCGTATCTCGCGCTTCATCCCAAATCGAAGAAGAAGTGGGATAGTGCGGTAGCACTGAGTGGTGATGAACGTGCCAAAAAGATTCATAAGATCTTCAAAAAGACGCGCAAAGGCGACTTTGCGCAGATTCTTGCACGAATGATCGAGGACGGAGAGGCGTTCACGGTGCCCGGATACATTGCGCAAGCGATTGAAGAGGTGGTCGCAATATGAGCGCTTCGACCTACTCGCCGACCGAACAGCAACAGAAAATTATTGAGCACGATGGAACCATTTTTGTGACAGCGTGCCCGGGTGCTGGAAAAACAAGGACCATGGTGGAGCGAGCCCGGAAAATATTGAGTCAAGTATCCGATCGGCGTGGCGTCGCATTTCTCTCGTTTACCAACGCAGCAGTTGACGAGTTGCAGATCCGTCTAAATGCCTTTGGTGTGCTTCCGTCCCCGCTATTCCCGAGCTTCATTGGGACCTTCGATCGATTCCTGTGGCAGTTCCTTATCTCACCGTTCGGAATCCCAGACTGCGACGCGGAGCCTAAACTAGTCCCAGACAAGGACGATTGGCAGGTTGTACCGTTCCCTGGTGCCCATGCACTTAGCCTGCGATGCTTCGACAGAGCGACGGGGAAGGTCGATCCAGCATCCGCCAAGAAGGAAGGCTTTGATGTCCAAGCCCGTTCGATTAAGGCACATGAAACGCGGGCGCTCTCGATACTCAAAACTGCGAGAGGCAATGGTCAGATAGATTTCGATGATGTGCGTGTCTTCGTGCGGAAACGCCTGGACGACGGAGCATTCGCGGAGCGTGTTGGGAGAGCACTTGCCGCACGATTTTCCGAGATCGTGGTCGATGAGGCTCAAGACTGCAATCCCGCTGATCTTCAGGTCGTTGATTGGTTACGAAAATCCGGGATCGTCGTGAAGGTTATCTGCGACCCCAACCAATCAATCTACGAGTTTCGAGGCGGCGTTACAGACGAATTGGAAAAATTTTCGAACACGTTCGGTACTGAAAATTGCCTCCACATGAGCGGAAATTTCCGCTCCACTCCCGCAATCTGCCTCGCCAACGTAGCGCTCCGACCGCCGTCTTCACGCGCTAATCCTGACCGACCGCTGGGTCGTTATCGGGACGATTTAACGCCCGTGCACATCATTTCTTATAACGGTGCTGGAGTCTCCGAGAAAATCGGTCTTGCGTTTCAGAGAATCGTAAATGGACAAGGTATGCCCCTGAATAGCTCACCAGTGCTGGCCTCTACACGCGCTAGTGCATGCAGAGCAATCGGGCAGCCGACAGTTGGGCCGACGACGCATATGACGCTTCTGCTCGCCGAAGCCGCGATGAATTATCATTTTGCCTTCGCTGTCGGGGCCCGACGGGATACTCTGATTAGATTGCACCGTGTCATCCTACTAGTTCAAGGGCATATCAGTTCTTTAGGTGACTACCATGCTTACCTCTCAAGCGAGGGGATTGAGGATGGGAGATGGCGTCCCGATGTTATAGCGCTCGCAAACGGTTTGAGCTTCGAACCACCGCAGACCGTTGACCAATGGTTAGAGAAAGCAAGGGAGCTATTGGCACCCAGATGCACTGGCCAGTCAACTATCAAAATGCGACTCAAAGCTCATCAAGGCTTGGGTGATGCTTTGGCTGGTGCCCCATTCGACCTACCGCCGGCGCGCACTATTCACTCTGTTAAAGGTCTCGAATTTCCCGCCGTCTGCGTCGTAATGACGACCAAGACTGCAGGCGGAATTCTCGACCTTCTTGAAGGGAAGGCTTCTCCGGATTCTGACGAGGAAGCTCGAAAGATTTATGTCGCAGCGTCTCGTGCGGAACGACTCCTTGCTATCGCTGTTCCCAAAAGCCGGGCGTCACGTCTTCAGGCAATCCTCACAGGTTTCGAGTGCGCTACGCAACTACATCAAGTGTGAAGGCTGGTTTCCGCTATTGATAGACCCCGGTGTCTCTACAGGTGAGTGGGCGCCCAGACGCACCTTCATCACCGGCGTCGTGGCAGTAGCATGTCTGGGGAGCGTGACTTGATCAGAATCTCAATTTCCTCGACAGGAGGACTCCAGTGCTGGATGAAAAGTGGGAGGAACTCAGAATCTCCCGCGGGACTGCCATCTCATTTTTGGCACAATTCGCCCGTGCGGAATTTGCCCTCAAGGCCACCAGATTTGCTGCTGGCAATGAAGGTGAATCCGCGAATCCCGCGTGGAACAAATTCGGCAGCGAGGTCGCAGCTGCGCTCGATCCTTGCGAGCATCCCGAGTTAGCCAACGCAATTAGATATCTGCTGGACAATCCACCGCGCAAGCAGATTGTGCGTGGCGAGCGGGCACGTTTCGAAGATATCCCATCTCCGGCCGGCCGACGAACCGAAATCGAGTGCGCTCTGGTGCTCATGCGCCGGGTCCGCAACAACCTGTTTCACGGCGGAAAGTATTTCGACCACGATGATGCCAATCGCGATTTGAACCTGATTCAAGCTTCGATGACGATGCTCGAAGCTTGCGTCAATCACATCGGTGAGATCAGACTGGCTTATGAGACGGGCGACGCTTGATTATCTTCTGAATGCAGTTCCTAGCCTAGTCTGCGGCAAGAGGCTAGCGCCGAGATTGAGATGGTCAACCTGTCATCCCTGAGCCTGACGCGTCGAACGAACGATGATTAACCTTTGATTCCCGTTCTGAGACAGGTCTTACGACCGGTTGGAACTGAAGGGAATATTGCTATCTGGTTGCCTTTTCCTCGCTATGACTGACAAAGACTACGAACCCTCCAGCGGGACCACCTCATTGCTGGGCTACCTCTATCAACTGGACGTTTCAGTATGGTCTGCCTTGGTGCTGATGCTTGAGCAGAATGCGACAGCCTGTCTGGAAATTGAGCCGGCAAGCGAGGAGGACCTGGAATCGGACGTCGAAGATGAGCCGCCCGTC